>JASFVD010000182.1:0-5508 GCA_050050015.1 Anaerolineae bacterium
CCTTGCTGCAAGTCGGACCGAGTGGCAAGTGGTGTGTCCAAGGCTAGCCGAAGCGCCGCAGCCCGCTCAGTCTGCTCCTCGTACTTCTCCTCGAGCTCGGCGGCCTGCACCTTCAGGCTTTCTCGCTGAGCGCGAAGTCGTTCCAGCTGAGACTCCTGATGCCGAAGAGTAGAGCGTCGGTTGCGAAGCTCCTGCTTGGTTACCGCGACCGTCGTCCGTAGCTCAGCAAGTCTCTCCTGGAATCGGTGCGCCTTTTCCTCCCTTGCCTTCGCCGCTCGATTGTCGATCTCGTCAATGCGCACCTCGAGAGTTGCCTCCCGTCTCTCCTCCTCCTGACGGAGCGTGGTGAGCTGGCGCAATCGACGGCGCACCTTCTCCAGCCGCTTGGGCAACTCACGGCGCGATCGTTCGTCAGCAAGGACGCCTCCCGTACCAGCTTTTCCAATGACGAGGGCGCCGTCAGCGCGCAGCACAATGCCGTTCCGGGTCACGCAGCAGCTTCCAGGTGGCATCTTCGGCTGCAACGCCCTCGCCTCCGACAGATCGTCACAGAGAGCTACAGCACCAAGAAGCGCGTCTACCACAGGACGCACGCGGTCTGAGCACGTGACGAGACTCGCGGCCGACGAGGCATGTTGAGGCAGAACTATGGCCGCCGCTCGCCCCCGAGTACTCTCCAAGGAGATCAGCGTCAGCCTGCCTCCTCGCTCCTGGAGGATCTGATGGGCTTCGTCTACCACCGATTCCCACTCCACTACCATAGCCTGAAGAGCGCCCCCGGGCAGTTCGCTGCCCAGAGCGGCTGCCACAGCCTGCTCCCAGGTGGGTGGAACCTGGATCAACCCTGCCAGCGGGCCAAGAACGCCGTCGAGATCAGCCTCCAGCAGCGTCTGAACCGCTTTGTCGCAGGCCGTCCCCGTCGCATGCATGCGCTCGAGCACCTTAGACTCGCCGGCCAACTCGGCCTCCACGTGCCTGGCTGCTTGCCAGGCTGCCTCAAGTCTCTCGATCTCACTGCGGCAGTCGGACAGCTCGTCGGTCAGGCGACGCCGTTCGTCATCCGGCGTTGCGGCCTCCTCCCGAAACGCCTCCCATGCCTCCTCCAGGTCAGCAAGTTCTCCTTCTCGATCTGCAAGCCTACGCTCCAGTTGGCGCAGGCGTGCGCGGTGATCCCCCACCTCTTGAGCCCGCTCCTCCCCTTCCTGGTTGAGCGGCTCGAGACTCGCCGCAAGCTCCGCTCGGCGGCTCTCCAGTTGTCGGGCCCTTTCCTTTGCCACGGCACGCTCACTGGCGAGGCTCGAAATCTCCTCGCGAGCCTCTCTGAGCGCGCTGTCTAGGCGGTCCATCTGAGCTCGCTGCACACGTAGCTCTGCCTCGGCCTCTCTGCGCTCCTCCTCCCTCATCTGCGCCCGTCTCGCCAAGTCCTGAGCCTCAGCCTCCACTTCCGCTAGTCGGCCTTGGCAGTCAGCCAGCTCCCGCTCCAACTCATCGACGCGCCGCCGAAGCTCACCCACGCGACCAGCCTGCTCTTCCCGCTGAGCTTGGAGAGGTTCGATTTCCTCTACCAATTCCTCGCGCCGCGTCTTCAGCAGGCGCTCCCGTTCCTCACAGACGGCCAGTTCGCGCCTGGCTTTGTCGACCTCGTCATGCAGGTCCCCACTCTTCCGGTACCAGTCGCGCAGCCTTCGGCGCAGCGCGCTCTCCTCCTCTCGCACTTCCGAGACACGGCGACCCAGCTCAGATGCCTCCTGGCCTCGCTTTTCTAGTTTGTCCTCCAGGATCTCGGCCCGCTCGAGAGCGCGCTCCAAGGCTGCCTGCTGCTCGCCCCAACGATAACCGTACCAGGTACGCTGCAGCCTCTCCAAGTGTCCAGACAAGCGGCGGTGCTGCTCCACCTGACGCGCGTCCCGCTCGAGCCGCTCCAAGCGTGGGGCAATCTCGCTGATGATATCTCGCACGCGCTCCAAGTTTCGTTCAGCATCGTCCAAACGGTCAACTGTCTCTTCACGGCGATCCCGATAAAGCGTGATGCCGGCCGCTTCTTCGAACAGCGCGCGGCGCTCCTCAGGACGAAGAGCAAGCGCTGCGTCGACGACCCCCTGTCCGATCACCGTGTACGTACGCTCGCTTAGGCTGCTCTCCGCCAGCAACTCCTCGATATCCCGGAGAAGCACCTTTGACCCGTTGATGAGATACTCGTTGTCCCCTGACCGGAACGCCCGCCGGGCAATTGTGACCTCGCTGTACTCAATGGGAAGCCCACCGTCGGAGTTGTCGAAGGTCATGGCAACCTCTGCCATGCCAGCCCTCGCGCGACCGTCCCCTCCGGCAAAGATCATGTCTGAAGTCGACTTCGCCCGCAACGTACTCATGCTGCGCTCACCAAGAGCCCAGCGAATGGCATCGGCAATATTACTCTTGCCGGTTCCGTTGGGACCCACAATGGCCGTGATGCCCTCAGGGAATTCGAACTCAGTCTTGTTGGCGAAGGACTTATAGCCTTGCAGTACGAGGTGTCTTAGGCGCATAGTTCAAGCAAGCAGTATACCGCGGGTGAGCCAAGCTGACAAGAGTCAGCTTGGCAGAGGCGCCACTCTGTGCTAGACTGGCGTGCGACGTCTCCAGAGGCGCGGCCCCCTGTGAACAAAGGAGAACAATGGCTCTGAGCAAAGACATCTACAAGAGACTCGCTCGACGGCTCGACGCTATTCCCAATGGCTTTCCCGCCACTGACAGCGGCGTCGAACTGAAACTGCTGGAAGCGCTGTTCACTCCGGAGGAGGCGTTCCTAGCAGCCGAGATGCGCTTGGCGCGGGAACCCTCCCAGGCGATCGCGGCGAGAACTGGTCTGGAGCCACGAATTGCGTATGGCCATCTGAAGGATATGGCACGCAAGGGTTTGATCCGCGCCAAGCGGGGAGACGGACAGCTTCTGTTCGGACTGATGCCCTTCGTCGTCGGCTTCTACGAGGAGCAATTACCACGTCTCGACGAGGAACTCGCTCTCTTGATTGAGGAGTACCTGCAAGAGACGCAGGGCGGGAGCGTCACGCAGGCCAAGCCAGCCGTCCACCGGGTCATCCCGGTCGAGGAGTCGATCCCATTCGAGCTCGAAATCTTCCCTTACGAACGAGCATCTGAGATGTTGGAGAATGCCAAGTCGTGGGGCGTGCGCGACTGCATTTGCCGTGTCCAACAACGCCTGATCGGCGATGGCTGCGACTACCCCGTCGAGAACTGCATTGTCTTCGCACCGGTCGAGGGAGCCTTCGATCACAACGATGTCAGTCGCGCCATTTCCAAGGAGCATGCTCTTCAGCTTCTGCAGGAGGCAGCCAACGCCGGCCTCGTGCACTCCACCGGGAACTATCGCGAACCCAACTACTACATCTGCAACTGCTGCACTTGTTGCTGCGGAATCCTTCGCGGAGTAGCCGAGTTCGGTTTCCCAAACGCGGTGGCGAAGTCTAGCTTCCGCTCGTCCGTGGAAGTCGCCGAATGTATCGGCTGTGGCGATTGCGTCGATCGCTGCCAATTCGGGGCCCTGTCGGTACGGGAGGAGGTGTGCGAGGTCGATGACGCACGATGTGTAGGCTGCGGAGTCTGTGTCTCCGCCTGCCCCACCGAAGCTCTCGGACTGTTTCGTCGGCCGGAGGGCGAGGTTGCCCCGCCCCCAGAGGACATCAAGGAATGGGGACTCCAACGGGCTGCAGAACGCGAGCTGTCCCTCTCCGATGTCCTGTGAGGCTGATTTGCCCGCCCACAGTTTCCGTGGTATAAATCCCTAGCGTGCCCCCGTAGCTCAGATGGATAGAGCACCGGCCTCCGGAGCCGGGCGCCCGCGTTCGAGTCGCGGCGGGGGTACTTCGTCCTCAGCAGCACTTACAGGCGAACTGGGCTCCTCGAAAGACGCGTCACGCCGGGTGCGCCTACAGACGTGGCACATCCTCGCCATCGGGAAGTTCCGATCCACCGTTGGGCGAGTAGTGCACAGATGCGCCTCCCTCTTCCTGGCCGTAGAGACTCGACACTCTGCTCAGGACGTCGTCAGCGCGAGAATCCTTCGCCGCCTTCAATACTTGATAGCAGATCAAATAGACGCGCAGGGCCTCGCTGCCACCAGGCAGAGACTGAGTCTCAAGCCGACCAAGAATCTGCTCCACAAGCGACCGAGCCCGGCCTAGATCATCGCGGGCCAGACCTATCCGGGCCAGACACGCCAGCGCTTCCGTGATCAACATGGATCCACCGAAGGTGCGCGCCAGCTCCAATGCCATTCGGCATGACCGGGTTGCCTGATCGAGCATGTTCAGCTCCGAGAAAACGTGTCCTGCTACAAGCCACGCCCGCGCCTCGCTTGCCCTCTCCCCAAGCGCGTGGGAAATCTCTACCGCAAGGATGCTCCGCTTCCAGGCTTGCCCCGTCTCCCCCTGATGAAGCAGAGAGGCTGCGAGCTCGACTTGAACCTCTGCCTGTACGTACCTGTCGCCAAGATCTATTGC
Source organism: Anaerolineae bacterium (assembly GCA_050050015.1). Lineage (GTDB taxonomy): Bacteria > Chloroflexota > Anaerolineae > B4-G1 > B4-G1 > SKLM01. The sequence goes on from JASFVD010000182.1 coordinate 4,503, forward strand.
GATGCGCAGTGCTCTTTCTAGGTGCCCTGTCGCCCTGTCGTAGTCGCCCTGAGCCGCAGCAAGCCGGCCGAAGTGACTATACGCCACACCCTCTTGCCTCCGGTCGCCGGTCTTCTGCGCGAGGCTCAACGCGTCTCCTAGATAAGCTGCCGCATCTGGGTACTGACGCTGCCGAATAGCTGCCATCCCCAGGTCGTTGCCAACCGCGGCGCCACCAGTCCTATGATCCATCACGTCGTATAGCGCCAGTGCCCTCCGAAGATACGCAAGAGCCTCTTCGTAGCTCTCTGTGCTCAGGGCTATGACACCCAGGCTGTGAAAAGCCCTTGCCTTCGTCTCAACAGCTTGATCATCGCCCGTCAGCGTGAGAGCCTGCTTGAGCCGTTCCGTGGCCAGTTGGAACTCCCCCTGTAGTGAGAGACCCCTTCCCCACTCTACCAACGCTTCTGCCTCGGCCGCCCGCGCCGGAGCCTCAAGTCCACTCCCATTTGGCATCGAGTCCAGAGCAGCCTGGGCTGCAGCTACACCTTCTTCGCCGCGCCTCTGGACGTTCAGCGCGCGTGCCCGGTGTGCCAAGATGCGAGCCATCAGCAGCGAGCCACCCACATCTCTCGACTGTCTAAGCAACGCAGTCGACGTCGCGTGCAGAATCCTCTCTCCTTCCCACAACCACCCAACGAGTAGTAGAAAGCGCGTCAAGCCTTCAAGGGTCTTCTCAAGCAGATCTAGCTGGCCCTCAGCTACAGCTTGAAGCCAAGCATTTCGAACGGCCCTCCACTCACGTTGGATCTCCGCACACGCTGCTCTGGCCGTTGGGCCAACAAGCATCTGCTTCCTCGTCATCACCAGGCGTAGGTAGTGCTTTCGGTACCGTTCAGAAACCTTTGACGCATCGGCCGATGTGCCCAGCTCATAGTCGCCCCAAGCTATCTCCTTGACCTTCAGCTGAACGAATGCTCGCAAACCCCGGTGCATGATGTACCGTCCGGCCCCGAGGCGATCCAGC
>JASFVD010000183.1:0-5489 GCA_050050015.1 Anaerolineae bacterium
AGACGGGCCATCTTGGCATTGTTGCCGATCTCCGGATGTGCGTCCAGCGGCAGGTGCATCGCGTACAGCCCACAGTCACCCTCAACGAGCGTCTTCACTCGCCCAAAGTGCGGGCCGACGAGCGGCAACGGCTCACTCCATAACAGCCCATGGTGGACAATGAGCAACTGTGCGCCTTCAGCGACTGCGCGGCGGAACGAAGCCTGACAGCCATCCACGGCGAGAGCGACCGACGTTACCTCATCCGGGCCCTCCACCTGGAGGCCGTTCTGCGACTTGTCCTCAATCTCTTCCACGCGAAAATACTCGTTCAGATACTCAATCAGAGCCTTGCTTTCCATTCAAGCTCCCTGCTCTACTCCACCCATCGCTCAACAAGCACAAGCACCACCCACAGCAAGGTCAGAATCCCGACCCCCGCAAGAAGACACGTCGCACCGAGCACGACCGCCCGAGACCCATAGGCCAGGGCGATGATCGCCCCGCCCCCCACGAGAACAAAACCAGCAACCAAGATGAACAATCGCCGTTGCTCACGGCGGCGGCGAGCGCGCGGGTTAGCGGGTTCACGTTGATCGCCCATGGCCGCCGTCAGCTTCCCATGCGCGACTGCTCACCATCGCTTGCCGTGGGACCGATGCACCTGGCTCTAACTCTAGCCCGCCTGCCGGAACCACGAGAGCCAAGCCACGCCTAGTCAACAAATAGAGGAACGAAGTCAAATGCCTCCACATCCACCAGCCCCTGGTCTGTCAGCTTCAAGGAAGGAATCACCTCAAGGGCCAGGAAGCCAAGGATCATGAACGGATCGTGCAGTGCCGACCCCAGATCGTGGGTGGCCTGCACTAGACCATCCATCTGATGGCGGACCCTTTCCATAGGCTGATGGGACATCAGCCCGGCGATAGGTAGCGGCACCTGGGCGATCACCCGATCCTCGACAGAGGCGACCAGTCCACCACCGACGGCCTCCACGCCGCGAGCGGCGGTCATCATGGAGACATCGTCGCACCCGACAACGGTTAGGTTATGAGCGTCGTGACCAACGCTCCCTGCCAACGCGCCCCGCCTCAGCCCGAACCCTCGCACGAAGGCCAGGCCTACATTGCCAGTGCCGCGGTGCCGCTCGATCACGGCTAGCTTCAAGATGTCCTGCTCGACGTCAGCGACCAAGCGTCCATCCCTCACCGGCACGTGCTCTACCAGATGTCGCGTCACGATCTGATCAGGCACCAACCCAATAACACGGACAGCCACGCCGTCCGCATCGGGATCCGGGGCTGGGATTGAGAAGCTCAGCCCCTCCCAGTCCACGTTCACCGTGCTCCGCACGGCGGACGCATCCACGCCGTGCTTCGGCCAATCACCATCGAGCGTGCCGTCCTGCGCAACCAGTCTGCCGCCCGCGAAGACCATCTCGGCTCTGAAGTCGTCCAATTCGGAGAAGACGACCATATCAGCTCGCCTACCAGGAGCCACAGCTCCGCGATCGTGGAGCCGAAACCATTCAGCAGGATTGAGCGTCGCCATCTGGATCGCCGTCACGGGATCGAGTCCTTCGTCGACGGCTAGGCGAATCAAGTGATCGACGTGGCCCTCGTCCAGGAGGTCGGCCGGGTGGCGGTCGTCGGTACAGAACCCACAGCGGCGGCTGTTTTCGGGGGTGACGGCAGGGACCAGAGCGCGCAGATTCTTTGCTCCGGTGGCCTCTCGGATGAAGACGTGCATCCCCGTGCGCAGTTTCTCCTTCATCTCCTCAGGTGTGGTGCACTCGTGATCCGAACCCGGGCCAGCCCCCACGTATGCCTGAAGCCACTTGCCGCCCAGTCCCGGCGAGTGACCGTCAATCACTCGGCCCTGGAAGGCCTCGATCTTCGCCAGAGCTTCTGGATCTCCGAGCACCAGCCCTGGAACGTTCATGAACTCTGCCAGACCAATCACGCGAGGCAACTCGAAGAGGCCTGCCAGATCATCGGCCGTCAGTTCTGCCCCGGCCGTTGCCATGTGCGTCGCTGGAACACTTGAAGGGAGATTGACGAAGACGGTCAAGGGCAGCCCCGTGGAGACGTCTAGCATGTAGCGAATTCCATCAGCCCCGGACACGTTGGCAATTTCGTGCGGATCGGCAACGACAGTCGTCGTGCCGCGGGGCACAACGGCGCGGCCGAACTGGGGTGGCGTGACCATTGAGGACTCGATGTGGACGTGAGCATCGATAAGGCCTGGACAGACGTAGCGCCCTTGAAGATCAATCTCCCGCTCAGCATCGTAGTTCTGCCCAACGCCGACCACGGTGTCCTCAGCAATGGCCACACCGGCCTCAACGATCTCGCCGGTGAACACATTGATGACCGCCCCATTGCTCAGGACGAGATCGGCAGGTTCATCTCCGCGAGCAACCCGCAGAAACCGAGTTAGCTGCATGGGACCTCCTCACTGACCGTCATTCGGGTCCTTTCGTCGGCTCAACGACCCCAGCCGCAGTACCCACGTGCGAGAGTATGGAATTGCCCATCGAAGTGCCCCGCCCATGGGCCTGCTCGACGAGCTCTGAACCGCTGACTGAGTGAAGAAGCCTGGTGTCGAATCATGGACTGTGCACATCTGCCGGCCATTCACCCCCACAGCAAGCTGTGGGGCATCCTGGCTTTTTCCCGTGAATCGTCCTCGACCCGGGCGGAAAAGGTCGCGACGGTCGGATCCATCTCACGGAACGACAACGAGTCACGAGACCAGTCCCGGGGCCAAGTCAGAAGATCAAGGCTGTGCCAAAGCCAGCGATCAACATGATGGCGAAACCGGGCAACAACGTTCGGCGCAGCCCTGGTGATCCACTCGCCAGGACGATGCCCCCCTTGGCCACGGTGTTCGACATCGCTGCCAGCACGATAGCTCGAGCGGCGATTCCCGGATCGAGCCCCCCACTCCCGCTGCTCAGCTCTGCCATCGACAGAGTGATGGCATCGGCATCCGCCAAGCCTCCGACTACGCTCGAGAAGTAGACCCCGGGGTTACCCAAGTAAAGCTGCGCCGCTCGCGAGACAAGCAGCAGGGCTGCATAGATAAGGCCGAACTTGAGAGCTGGCCCTAACTCAAAGGGGTTGGAGAAGGCAACGTCCTCCTTCGTATCCCTGCGCTGCGAGAAGTACAGGTAGGCAGCATAGGCGCCGCCGGCGGAGGCAGCCGCGATCATCGGGAGCATAAGTCGCCGCAGCAGCTGCGAATTGACGGCCGCCACCTCCACCAACACCCGTGGGAACATCGTCGTCCAGGCAATGACGATGGCAAGCCCCAGAGACCGATCCAGATCCCTCGCAACGCGGCTTCGCTCAGCAAAGCTGAGCGTCACAGCGGTGCTGGATGCGAGCCCGCCCAACAGACCGGTCAGTCCGATGCCACGCCTTGTCCCTACAAGCTTGATCAGCAAGTAGCCCAGAAAGCTTATGCCGGAGATGAACACCACCATCAGCCAGACGCTGTACGGTCTGAGCACGTCCAGGGGCGGAGGGCCAAAGCCTCGCCTCGGTAGCACCGGCAGAACAATGGCCGTAATCACAGCGAACTTGAGCGTGGCTCGAATATCCTCGCGCGTGATGCGCCGAACCAATCTATCCGTCTCAAGCTTAACCGAAAGGAGCACTGTCGTCGCGACAGCAAGCGCCACGGCCAGTTCCAGATAGTTCCAGTAGCATAGAGCGCCGGCAAGGGTCGTCAGCAGAGCGGCAACCTCGGTGGTGAGGCCAACGTCGCCGCGCCACGATGTGACGACGTACGAGGCCACGACGAGAAGACCCAGCGGGACGATGATGCCCACAAAGGCCCATGGACTACCCAGCCGGTCAGCCACAAATGCCGCGGCGCAGCCGGTCAGGCCCATCAATGCCAGCGTTCGTTCGCCAGCGGAAATGTCCCGTTCCGGGCCGCCGTGCGCATACTCCCGCTGCAGTCCAACGAGAAAACCAATAGCCAGCGCCGCGCCAAAGCGGTAGAAGAGATCCGTCACGCGATCCTCCTAGTGCCATCCAACGGCTTTCGCCTGACGAAGTGCCCGCGTCCCTCACGTCCGAGGAAGCGGCCCTCACGATAGACCATCTCGCCTCGAGAGACAGTCGCCTTGACGCGTCCTTGCACACGCATACCCTCGTAGGGCGTGTATCCCGCGAGATAGTGAAGGTCTTCAGCGCGAACACGCCCCACAGGCTCCGGGTCATAGACCACGAGATCGGCGTCCGCGCCCGGCTCAAGCCTGCCCTTTTGGGGCCACAGGCCCCATAGGCGAGCCGGATTCGCCGACAGAAGTTGGGTCAAGTGCCACAGCGTAATACGATCGTCAGTCACGCCGTACGTGAACATCAATGGAAGCAGCGTCTCCAACCCAGGAAGCCCACCTGGCGTCTCCGTGAAGTCATTCGAGGCCAGTTTCTGTTCCCTGCTGTAGTCACAGTGGTCCGTGGCAATCAGGTCCACCAGACCAGCTGCGAGCAGCGACCATAGCCGGTCGCGCTCCTCTGCGCCCCGTAGTGGGGGCTGAAGGATGTAGCGCCACGGCTCGGGACCGTCATACATAGATGTATCCAGGAGAAGGTATTGAGGGCACGTCTCGGCCGTAGCCGGCTGACCGGTATCCACGCTTTCGGCTACCAGCGCGACCGACTGACCCGTGGAGCAGTGACAGATGTGTACGGGGGAGTCAGCGGCCTCCGCCAGGAAGAGCACTCGGTGAACCGCCTCCTGTTCGGCGAGCGCGGGACGCGACCGCCCATGATGCCGCCATTCCGTCTCTCCGATGGCAGCCAGTATCTCAGTCTGGCTCGTGACCAGGTCGTCGTTTTCACAGTGGACGAGTGGAAGAACACCACAGTCCGCGCAGGCTTTCATCAGCCGGAGCAGTGTGGCATCATCCGCGTAGTAATTGGGCCGGTACGTCGTGTAGAGCTTGACGCTCGGTGTGCCCATCTCGACCAGTCCAGCAATATCATCCTCTCGACCTGGAGGGAGATCGATGGCCATGACGTGCAGGCCGTAGTCAATGACTGCCGGCCGTGCCTCCTCCAAACGGGCCTCGACCGCCTCGCGCAACGTCTGACCCGGGAACTGGGTGGCGAAATCCACAACAGTGGTGACGCCGCCACAGGCCGCGGCACGGGTCCCGATCAACCAGTCATCGGGAGTCCGATAGACTCCGGTGTCAAGCTGAATGTGCGTGTGAGCGTCTATGACGCCGGGCATCACGTAGCACCCCTGGGCATCGACCACGCGCGTATCATGAGCCGTCGGAAGCCCGCGCCCTATAGCCTTGATACGCTCCCCCTGCGCCAGGAGGTCCGCTTCCAGGAGGCCCTGAGGGGTCACTAGCGTGCCGGCTCGAACAACCAGTGTGGCAGTGGACGATTGTCTCAATGCATACCCCTTCGCTCAGCGGTCAGATGTCGACAGAGGTCATCATGATACCCAGCAGGACACACCTGGCAACAGGTCATTCGAGGAAA
>JASFVD010000184.1:0-5471 GCA_050050015.1 Anaerolineae bacterium
GACTCTAGGTCAAACGCGTCCTCGGCCGCGGAGTTGACCAGCAGAAGCCGCTCTTCCCTATCGGTGACCAGAACCGCGTCTGAGACACTCTCGAGAATGGCGGCCAGCCGGGTCCGTTCGCCCTCGACAGCTTCAAACAGGCGGGCATTCTCCACGAGTATGGCCACCTGGTTCGTGAGCATTGACAGGAAGTCAAGCTTCGACTTCTCGAATCGATGATTGGCTCGATATCCCAGCCATACGACAGCCAACATTCGTTCCTTAGTGCAAACGGGAAGTGCAATCACCGCCTCCACGGAGCCCACAGGGCCATTCCAGGTCAGCCCAGCGGCCTTCCTCAAGTCAGCGATGGCAACCATGCGCCCTCGCCTTTCAACCTCCGCCACGAGCGTCCGCTCAAGTCCACTGAGACCCTCGATCTCCTCCCCTCGAGAGATCACCCGGCGTGTCGGCTCGCTCTCTTCAACCAGGACAGCGTGCGCCACGTCCGCTCCGCTCGCCTCGAGGGCTCCCTCAAGCACGAAGGAGAGACCGGTCCTCAGGTCAAGCGTTGACGAGATGGCTTGGCTGACCTCCAAGAGCATTGACAGGTCACTCATGCGGTCCCTGAGCCGCTCGCGCATCTCCTCGAGTGTAAGCCCTAGGCGGCCCACCTCATCGACTCCGCTCACTTCTATCGGCTCCGTGAGCGTGCCCTCAGCGATCCTCTCGGCAGCGTTGGCCAGCTTCTTGAGCGGCTCTGTCAACCGACCGACCAGTAGAACGATCACCACCACCAGCCCGGCTCCGAGGACTGCCTGAAGAGCCAGTAGCGGCACCGCCACCTCTTTCGCCTGACTGAGCACCACCTCGTAGGGAAGCCGAACCACGACGGACCACGGATAGCCCTCAGCCGGCAGATAGTAGAGCAGCTCCCGCGAGCTATGCACTGGGTCGCGACCCTCACAGACGAGACCCTGCGGGCCTGCGTCCGCGATGCAGGCCCCATACTGCTCTCTGTTCCAAACCGACAGCACCTTGTCCGAATCCGGGTGTGCGACGATGCGAGCATTGGAATCCACCACGAAACCTTCGCCTCGACCACCGGTGCGCTGAAGATCTGCAAGGATGCGGTCCATGGCCGGGTTAGACTGCAGGTGCGTTCGTCCCATCAGACAGCCATAGCCGGTGCTGCTGCCTCCGGCCGAGCCCGTCGGCACTAGGAAGGATAGTAGCGCCTCATCCTGATTCGAGTGATGGACGCCGCTGATCTGAGGAGCCCCATCCTCCAGCACTCGAGATAGCAGCACCTCTTCCTGGCTCGTCAGTTGTGCATTGCCCTTCGGTGCCGGCGGGTACATGGCCGCCAGCTCACCATCAGGGCCAAACAGCATCAGGTGATCGAAGAAAGCACCAATGCGAAGATCGCTCTGCAGCAGCTTCTCCACATCCTCGGTGTCACCACTCAAGAGTCTCTCATCCTCGGCAAACTTTGCTATGAGCCCCTGTCCCGTGTAGACGAAGCTGGGAATCTCCTCGGCAGCGCCCCTAGCGTCCCGCGCAAGATCTCCCACGGCCTCCGCTCTAGCGCCGCGTAAGGTAATCGTCGTCACTGCGTACAGGAGGCCGAAGGTGATGACCAGAACCAAAGGGACCACGACGACCAAGAGCTTCCGGCTGAGGCTGTGGCGGAGCGGAGAGGAACTTTCCGCACACCGCACCGGCCGGATCGATGGAAAGATGGAAAGAAGCATCTGAACAGGCATACCGGCGGAGAGAGCCTCGAGCACGACACAGCCCACAGCTACCCGAGCGAACCGGAGGGCATAGTCGAGACCCCCCAAGCCCGCGCTCGCAACACGAGCCCAGGTTGACAAGAACAGCAATCCAGCAGCTAGTGGCGCCGCCAACAGGCAGGCGACTAGGGGGTGTGGAGCGAATCTCTCGAGCGCGCCACGATAGCTCTGGCGCACAAGGCAGGCCACGAAGTAGCCGAAGAACGCAAGGTGGAACGGATCCGCGACCCCGCCCGGCACGGACCCGTTCCGTAGTAGGCCGCTGATGGCTCCTACGACGAACGCCGGACCTGGCCCTAGCCACACGCCGGCGACAACTATCGGCCAGGCGGTCAGCAGCGCCACGTAGGGCACCACAGGGCTCATTGGCTCTTTGGGAAGCGGCGGGAGGCTAACTGATGGGAAGCTGAGAACCAGTAGTCGAGTCGTGGCCAATGGCAGCACTGCAAGCCCAACGAACAACAGCGCACGCCAACGCGACTTCAGCAGTTCGACGAACTGGCGACGGAACTGTATGAGCAGTACGACTCCCACCAGGCCGTAGAATGCCAGAAGGACGAGCTCCAGAAATGTTGGATCTTGAAACGCCAGATTGCTCCACGGCACCCAAATCTCAAGACTCATGTAATACCCCTGTGAGAACTGACCTCAGGTTGACTCACTACTATAATGTCGCAAGAATCGTGCCAACCCTCCAGAGATCGGCAGAAGTCGCCTGAGCAGCTTCCTCCGAACCGGGACCACGACCACAACGGGGGGCCCTGCGAGTGACTCTTGCCGTCCAGGACACAGCCCAAGGTCACAAGCGCGGCTTCCCTTTCATCCCGCAGGACGAACCAGCACGCTAGAAAGACCCCACATCTGGGGGACCCTCACGCGTTCATGTATATATCTGGGTGCGACGGAGGATGGCGGTCCGCCGACGACACGCCGGTCACCTGAGAAGAGCCCTACGTTGCGTCGCGCGGAGCTGAGGATTGAAGGTGGATCCTTTGATCCGGGTATCAGGAGGAAGCTGAGACAATTGAAGGCAAGAGGCGAGAGTGTACGAGGCGAGATGCAGATTTGGTGCGGTCAGGGGGTCACGACGTTGATTCTTGATGCGCGGAGGCGTGAGATTTTCCCCATCGTGCGGAAAAATCCCCAGGATAGCGAATGGACCGTCAATCCGGGTCGTACTTCTCCAGGCGGTAGCGCAACTGATCTCGCGAGATGGACAGTAGTCTTGCTGCCTCCGTCTGGTTCCCGCCGGTCCTCTTCAGGGCTTCCTCAATGTAATGGCGTTCCAGATCAGTCACCACGTCCTTGAGATCGAGGCCGTTCTGGGGAAGATCCGCGGGGGTCCCTGAACGTTCAGCGAAGCCCGTGACTACCTGTCCTGCGCTCAGCTCTGCCGGCAGGTGCGCCGGCCCTATCTCATCCTCCTCGCAGAGCACCATGGCCCTCTCGACCACGTTCCGCAATTCCCGGATGTTGCCAGGCCAAGGATAGCTCCTCATCACCTTGAGTGACTCACTGGTTACACCGACCACGTTCCTGCCCATCGAACGGTTGAACTCGTCGATGAAGGCTGCCACAAAGAGTTCCAGGTCCCCCATCCGCTCTCGGAGAGGCGGAAGGGTAATCTCGACCACGCGGAGGCGATAGTATAGATCCTCTCGAAAGGTTCTCTCATCAATGGCCGATTTCAGGTCGCGGTTAGAGGCCGCTATGAAACGGACGTCGACCTCAACATCTCGGGTTCCGCCAACTCGCCGCAGCTTCTGGGTTTCCAGAACCCGCAGCATTTTCGCCTGCATCTTCGGCGGCATCTCCCCGATCTCGTCGAGGAACAGCGTGCCTTCGTCAGCGACTTCAAGGAGGCCCTTCTTGCGCCGGCTCGCCCCCGTGAAAGCGCCCTCTTCGAAGCCAAACAGCTCGCTTTCCAGAAGATCCTCCGGTATGGCAGCACAGTTAATGGGCGTGAACGACTTGTCTGCCCGCGAGCTCTGCCTATGGATGGCCCTCGCCACGACCTCCTTGCCGGTCCCACTCTCGCCTTGGAGCAGGACCGTAGCTTTCCCCTTCGCCACTTTGTCCACGAGCTGAGCGATGCGACGCATCTCCTCGTTCTCCCCGACAATCCAGCCCCCGGGGTAGCCACCGGCCTTCTCACGAAGACGCTCGATCTCTCGCTGCATAGAGAGCTCTTTGAGCGCCCTCTTGATGACGAGTTTCAGTTTCGATGTAACGGAGGGTTTGTCGATGTAGTCGTAGGCCCCCAGCTTCATGGCCTCTACTGCGCTGGGTACGTCGCCGTGCGCGGTCAGGACGATGACGTGAACGTTGAGATCCTTCCGCTTGATCCTCCGCAGGATTACCAGTCCGTCCACATCAGGGAGGCGAAGATCGAGCAAGACGATGTCCACCGGCTTCTTGCGCAGCAGTCTCTCGCCTTCGGCCCCTGTGGCGGCGGAGAGAACCTCGTAGCCCTCGTCCTCCAGCATGTCGTCATACAGGGAGCGTATCATGTCATCATCATCGATGGTCAGAACAGTTGCCGTCATCGCTCAACTCCTGGTCCTTGTGCGGCCGTGTGGCTCGCCCACCTTCCCGTGAGTTATAACGAACCTCGATGTGATTGTCAAATCTGAGGCCGCCACATCCACGGCGGTTCTGAGGCGAGGCGACCACCAGAGAGTTCCTTCCGCACTTACAGGCCCGATTCCTGGCGTCGCTACGGGGACATCCGCGAGCTGGCCCTAAGGCATAGCGTCAGGCTTCCGTACACTTCGCAGGCACAGGTCAATCCCGGATGTGGACGCAGTACCTTGGCACTCACCGCCAGATGAAGGCAGTCGTCGTTCTACCTATGAGGGGAAACCATGCGGTGCAGGAGCCTTCGGGGGGCGTCGAGTGACCCACGCAGAGGCACGCCGACGAGCGGGTCCCAAGACGCGACCCTGCTTGGAGGCGCTCAGCGTCCGCCCGATCCTGCGTTCCAGATGATCAAGGGGAAGAACTCTCTCTCAGGGACGGGGACAGGTGACTCCCACCACGGTCAGAGGACCATCCAGAGACGTAAACAGTTCGACGCCACGAATCTCCTCAGCCGGATCCACGCGAACAAGCATTCGGGCTAGAGGCTGCGAAGAGAGACCTCAACGGGAATACGGTGGGCGCGATGGACAGCCTACTGGTATTCAGAGCTGCTCCCGCTCGCGGCTGGCTCGGTGGCCCCAGCTTAACTGACGGCATCGCGTCTGGAGAGGGGGAGACCTGCGCTGGCTCACCGGATTCGACGTCACCGGCTCCCTGTAAGCTCGAGCCCACGAATTACCCCGTGCTGCCCAGCCCGCCACGTTCGATGGAGCCTCGGAAGATCCAGGCCGACAGACCCGGTCTCAGCCCCCCGCCCGACGTCAAAGCTCCTTGCTTCGCCGGCGCAACGAGGACGGTAGGATGTTCAGGGCGTTTCGGTGCTTCGCCACCGTCCGGCGAGCGATGTCATAGCCCTGCTCTTTGAGCTTCTCGACGATCGCGCTGTCGCTGAGAGCCGTCTCCTCTTGGTCGACCAATTCCTGGATCAGGTGTTTGATGGGCGCTGCGCTATCGAAGAAGATATCCATTGGAACGACCTTGCCACAGGGCAGCAGAACGTACTTGCCCGCCACAGCTCTGCTCACGGTCGATTCGTGCACATCCATCATCTCGGCC
>JASFVD010000185.1:0-5446 GCA_050050015.1 Anaerolineae bacterium
CCGTGGCCGCCTTGATGGTTGGCGTGGCGATGATCCTGAGTATTCGGGCTGTAACCGGAGCCTTCGAGATCGACATCCGGAGTTGGCTCGATAAGTACATCGGCGGCGATCTGTACGTTCATGCGTCCTCTCCGATGCGCGCTGACCTGGCGCCGCGATTGGAGGCGGTGGAGGGTGTTGCTGCCGTGGCGCCTGTCCGCTATTTTGGCGTTGAGCGCGTCAAGACGGATGGAACGAAGGAAGACCTCAGTTTCATGGCCATCGATCCGGCGTTGTATCGGCGAGTGACGTCATTCGCCTTCGCGGCCGGTCAGGGTGATCCTCACCTCCTTCTGCAGCGACTGGCAGCTGGTGACGCCGTGTTTGTCTCCAGCGTTCTCTCGGAGAAGTATGGACTTGGGCAGGGGGACATTGTTCGGCTGGTGACCAGACATGGCGTGCGGGATTTTGAGGTCGCCGGTGTCGTCGTGGACTTCTACAATCGAGGGATGGTTATTCAGGGAAGCTGGCGAGATATGCGACGGCAGTTCAGGGTGGACGATGTCAGTGCTTTCTTGCTGTCAGTCGCTCCCGACCACTCCGTGGATGCAGTCCAGGCTCGCATCGACCGCCTCTACGGTGAGCGTCGGCACCTTACCGTCGATTCGAACGAGGCCCTGAGCGCTCGTGCTATCGACCTGTTGAGCCAGACCGCCGGTCTCTTCGACGTACTGGCGCTCATTGCGATGATCGTTGGAGCGCTGGGTGTGATCAACACGTTGACGATGAACGTGCTTGAGCGCCGGCAAGAGATTGGGATGCTCCGAAGCGTCGGCATGACTCGTCGGCAGGTGGCGAAAATGATCCTGGCGGAAGCGGCCATGATGGGCATTGCGGGAGGGGCGTTCGGGCTCGCCTTTGGCCTCCTCATGTCGCGCATCGTGGTGCAGGCTATGAACGCGGTGACCGGGTATGACCTCGGGTACTTCGTGCCGAGCCAAGGTCTTGTCGTCAGCCTATTCATTGCCCTGATCGTATCTCAGCTGGCGGCTCTCTGGCCGGCGCGCCGGGCGGCGAGCACCAATATCATCGAGGCTATTCAGTTCGAGTGACAGAGCATGCGGAGTGTGCGGCGGGGATGGACCCTTCACGTCCGCCGCGATGCGAGCGTTGGACGCAGCCAACCTCGTCAGAGAGAGGCACACGGAGATGGGGCGATACATCGTTGGCCTAGATAGCAGACGTGCCCTGCGGGAGGAGTGTACCGGCGGCAAAGCGGCGGGCTTGGCATGGCTGACCAGGAACGGCCTCAACGTTCCCCGTGGGTTTGTGATCACCTCCGCGGCCTTCCGTGACTTCGTTGCCAGCTGTAAAATCCAGATGCCCGGCCAGAGACAGGACTGGACGCGAGAAGTGATGGAGCCGATCCGTCAGCGCCTCATCGCCGCTGAGGTCCCTGGCCCCTTGGCGCGCTCCATCGTTGACGCCTACCTGAGACTCGGCGGGTCGGTGGCCGTTCGGTCCTCCATGTTTGGTGAGGATGGGAGGACTAGCTCATTTGCGGGGCAACTGGACACGGTTCTTGACGTGAGCAGGGAGAAGGACGTTCTGGATGCAGTCCGGCGGTGCTGGGCTTCCGCGTTCAACTGGCGAAACGTCAAGTATCTGAAGGACCGAGGGGAGGCAAGCGCGACCGGGGCCCTATTGTCTCTCTCCGTGGCTGTGATCGTGCAGCGGATGGTCGACGCCAAGGCGGCAGGCGTGGCCTTTAGCGCGGACCCGCTCACCGGACAACGGTGTGTCATCGTCGAGGCCATCCGCGGACTAGGTGACAGTCTCGTCGGTGGTCAGGCTCAACCCGATCGATACATCGTGGATGCTCGAGGCGCTCTGGCCGAAGTAACCCTGGTAGGCCGGGAGCCGACCCTCAGGGATCGTGATGTCTTGTGCTTGGCGGAGAAGGTGCGGGCCATAGCCCGACGACTCGGTACTCCCCAGGACGTGGAATGGGCCTGGGACGGAGTTGACTTCCACATTCTTCAGAGCCGGCCAATCACTTCGCTGATGGGCAAGACAGTGTACTCGAACGAGATGGTATCGGACATGGCGCCGGGGCTGATAACGCCGCTGGTTTATTCCACGAAGATCATTGCCATGACGGAGAATGTCTTCGGTCGACTGTTTACGGAGCTTCTGGGTCCAAGTGAGACCGACTACAAGCTGCTGGTGGCGCGGATACGCTCGAGGATCTACACGAGCGTCACTCTGTTGGGTGCCCTATTCGACCAACTCGGGATGCCCCCCAACTTCTTCGAGGCGATGTCCCGCGGGGAACTCGCCGGCACTCGTCGTCCTCGGCTGACGCCGGCAACAGTGCGCGCCATGTTTCGGCTGGCTTCTTTCGTCCGGCGCCATTCGAGGATCGCCCTGGAGATACGAGCTTTCGTGGAGCGCCACGATCGACAGTTGGAGCGCTATCGTCATAAGGATTGGTCCGACAAAGACCCTCGGGATCTGCTGGCAGCGTTTGACCAACTCATGAGCCTTCATGGAGAGCTGCAATGGTACGTCTTCATTGGACCGATCAACATGGCGGTGCGCAACAGACTCCTCAGCCGTCTCGTGGAGACCCACGCGGAGGATGTAGCACCAAGTGACCTGATTCGCGGGCTGGTGGGCTTGAAGGCACTGGAGCCCAACGAAGATCTGCGCAAGCTGGCCATCCAGGTCCGGTCGCTTGGCCCTGACGTGGAGCGCTCCCTCATCACAGGAGAGGATCGGACGGTTCGCCAGATGCTCTCTGGCTCGCAGATGGGCAAGGAGCTGCTGGAGGGCGTTGACGCCTTCCTCAACCGCCACGGCTTCCTCAGCCCCAACGGCACGGACTTCGCTGCCACGCCATGGATCGAGCGCCCTACTCTCATCTGGCGGGCCATAGGACGGTATGCGTCCCATCCCCCGCCGCGGGTGACCGAGGACACGGAGAGGAGGAGAGAAGTCGCCCGTGAGCGCGTCCGGTCTCAACTCGCCGGGCTACGCCGTCTTGTCTTTGATCGCTTGTTGGCCTCGACTACCACGTACATCGACCTGAGGGAGCGAACGAGCCTCCTCATGTCGGAGGACTCCTACCAGATGCGCCGAATCTTCTTGGCTCTGGCTGACCACTTCGTCGCACGAGGAGATCTTGGTCGGTCCGACGACATATTCTATCTGTTCTATCCCGAGGTCCAGCAATTGGTCGAGGGTGAACTGGGCGGCCGAGCCGTCATGCGTCTGGTCGCCAGCCGGAGAGCGGAGATGGCGGCTGACGCCGAGGTCGAGCTGCCAGACACGATCTGCGGTGATCGGTTCGCGAGTCGCCCAATCCGGCCGGCATCTAGTCAGGAGTATCTGGTTGGAATCAGCGGCAGTGCCGGCGTCGCCCAAGGCTATGCCCGGATCATCTTCGATCCGGCTGAGATGCCGGACAGCCTCACCCAAGAAGATATCGTTGTCGTGCCCTTCACCGATGTCGGCTGGACCCCTTTGTTTCCCGGCATCGGTGGCATCGTCGCTGAGACCGGAGGACAGCTATCTCACACGTCAATAGTGGCCCGGGAATACGGTCTGCCAGCCGTTGTTAGCGTCAAGCAGGCAACCCGTCTGCTCGCGGAGGGACAGCCGATCACCGTGGATGGCGATACCGGTCGGGTCTATCTGAGGCATCTTGCAGACTAAGCAGGAACGTGCCATATGAACGTGCCCATCGCACCGCTGGCCGCAGGGCTGGGTTATCTTTGTGGCTCGATCTCATCGGCCCGACTGGTCACACGGGTGTTCGCTCCCCAGACTGACATCAGCAGGACCGAGTTTGGGACCTCCGATAGCGACGAAAAGATCGTCTCTGGCTTCGTGAGCGCGACGACGGTTTCGATGCACTTGGGCACCAGACTCGGGTTTGTGACGGTGGTGCTCGATATGCTCAAGATAGCTATCCCGACTCTGGTCGTCAGGCGTATGTGGCCGGGCACGTCCATCTTCCTCATCGCCGCAGTCACGGCGATGATCGGCCACATCTGGCCGCTCTATTACGGGTTCAAAGGTGGTCGTGGCCTCTCGGCCGTGTATGGTGGCATGTTCGCCATCGACTGGATTGGGGTCTTCGCCACGTCTCTCGCGGGCATGGTCTTTGGTCTGGTTCTGCTTCGCGACGTGCTCGTGGCGTATATGGCAGGACTGTGGTTCATCATTCCTTGGCTCTGGCTTCGTACGCGCGACCTCCGCTTCGTGGCCTACGGTGTGGCTGTCAACGTCATCTTCTTCATCGCTATCATTCCCGAGATGAAACACTACGTCAGGCTCAGACGGGAGGGGAAGGGAGCGGATCTCTCCGAGGTGATGCAGCTTACGGGCATGGGTCGCGGGATCTACAAGATGGGCAGGCGACTCGGCCTGCTGAACGATACCTCCAACATTGGGGAGACCCGCGGAGGAGGTGATTCTTGAGCGCCAGACAGCTGATGCTCCGCATGGGCGTGTTCCAGGTGGGCTTCGGCCTCGTCAGCGTGCTCGTACTGGGGGTGCTGAACCGGGTGATGTTCGCCGAAATGGGGCTTCCTGCCACGCTTATCGGCCTCCTCCTCGCCATGCCGTCCGCGGTCTCCCCATTCCGCCTCTGGGTGGGCTACATGTCTGACAGCCAGCCAGTCCTGGGATACCGTCGGTTGCCCTATATCCTGGGCGGGATGTTCCTTGCCGCTGTCGGTGTGCTAGGGGGGACGCTCGGCGCCCTGTGGATCGTGCGCTCTGCCGCGGTCGGTGTCCTGGTGTCGGTGGTCGCCTTCCTCGTCTATGGGATGGGGAAAAACGCTATGGCGACGGCCTTTCAAGCTCTGATCGCCGACGTGTTTGACGAGCGGCGGCGTCCGCAGGCGACCGCCGTACTCAAGGCATCGTTCCTCCTCGGGATCATTGGTGGAAGCGTCGGTCTAGGCTGGCTCGTGGAGCCGTACAGCCCCAGCAGGCTGATCAGCGTCGTCGTTGGAACGGGCGTAGTTGCGCTCGCGATGTCGATACTGGGCTGCATCGGTGTGGAACCGAGGGGGCACGCCGTGGAAGCGATCAGTCAGCGAGTCCGCCGGGTTCCCTTCGGCCCCACTCTCGCGTTGACTCTGATGAATCGGCAGGTGCGCCTGTTCTTCTTCTTCATCGGCGCAACCCTCCTTGCCACCCTCAGCCAGGACATCTTTCTCGAGCCGTACGGGGCGAAGCTCTTCGGCATGTCGGTGGGGCAGACCGCTCGAGTAAACATGTATTGGGGCATAGGCACCCTAGCGTCTCTCCTCTTCTGCGGCCTGTGGGTCGTCAATCGTCTCGGGCGGAAGCGCGTGACAGCCGTCGGCCTCGTCATCGTCATCGGGGCTTTCGCAGGCCTGATCTTGGCCGGGACCTCGGGCCAACCAGCGCTGTTCATCGGTCTGGCGTTCCT
>JASFVD010000186.1:0-5433 GCA_050050015.1 Anaerolineae bacterium
TTGACCGAAATAGCGATCAAAGCCACGCGCTGTCCCCACTGCACGTCTCAGCTGGAAGCGGCATAGGCCGTTCAGCCACAGCTTCCACACGACCACGCTGAAGAGGAACGCAAACGAGCCGTCGTGGGTCTGCGCGTGAGGTAATGCCGCGAGTGCCGGCCAGCCCGAAGCCGGTTTCGACCCAGCGTGTTCTCAGGCACTAGCAACTGCTCGGGCGTGAATGAAGCCTACGTGGCAAGGCCTGGCCGTCCGACGGCCGTGAACGTCATCTCCGTTCCGAGGTAGACGCGATCGCCGCGGACTGGGGCCACCTTGTCCTCGCGCTCGACATGAACTTCAACGTGGTCGGCACCTGCCTCCCGAGCCATGGCCCTGACGCTCTCGCTCACCGTCTCCTCAGCATAGCGGACGCACTCCGTCAGCGTAGGGAAGTCCTGCACTCCGTTGGGGAGATGAAGGCGAAACACATCTCCGTCCAGTGGTTGGATGGTCAATCGAAGCTGCTGCACCACGCTCCCGGTCACGGCCCCCACGGCATTGGCGACCTCTGCATGTGGGGGAATGATCAGCTCAGTGCTGAGCTGACGGGCCACGCGCGGCATATAGGACTCAACTGGCGCACCGATCGCTACCAGCGGCTTCCGGAGTCTCATCTCGCAGACCAGGTCCGAACCGGGTCTTGCACCGAGCGCGCGAGCCAGCAATTCCTCCGCCGATGCTTCCCTCTCCCACCTCGGGGGCGTTCCTTCATCGCTGAGAATCTTCGTCACCAGAGCCTGCGACACCCGGTCCGACACGCCCTCCACAACGGTCTCGCAAAGCGCCTCCAGATCTAGATCAGTCTGCCTTGCCAGCAAGCGGGCCCCAGCAAGCGAGGCGGCGGAGTTCCAGAGCTCCAGGCGGCCCAGGGCATGCAGGGCATCTGTCGGCGTGAAGGCGGAGCGAAGCACGATCTGCCGAGCTTCGAGATTTCTCACCCACTGACCAACAAGGGGGCCATCGCTGGTCAGTGCGCTGAGAAGACGAGGGCCATCGTCCAGGCTACGGAGCAAGGAGCGCTCCTCGGCCGAAAGCCCCTGCGCATCCAAGCGCTGAGCCACGACAAACTGACCAACGCGACGATCCCGTTTCTCCGTCTCCTGCATCTGCAGTTTGTCGACCACCGTCGGGTATTCACTCGCCAGCAGACACAAGGGGATCACGCGTTGTGGCCCGATGACCAGCCCGGAGTCATTCAGGCGCACGTGGCTGTCGCCGCCCAGACCGACAGTGTGAACGTCAGCGGCCTGTACCATCGTTCTCCAGCCCCCGACGTGCGCCCCTCGCGGATTGAGGCGTGGGCGACCATCGTCCAGCACGGCGATGTCCGTCGTCGTCCCTCCAACGTCAACCGTCCAGACATCGCGGCGACCCGCTAGATACCACGCCCCGACGACGCTGGCAGCGGGCCCCGAGAGGATCGTCTCGATAGGCCGGTCCATCGCCCATCGGGCGCGCACCAGCGATCCGTCCCCTTTGACCACCATCAGGGGGGCCGCGACGCCCATGCCGTCCAGAGTCTCTCGGACCGTGCCGATCAGATCGTGGAGGAGCGGGATCAACTGAGCGTTTAGGGCCGCCGTAGTCGCTCGCCGCACTGAGTCGAGCCGCGTCGTGAGCTCGTGACCGCAGGTCGCAGGCAAATCGGTCAATGATTGCGCCAACGCCTTCACGCGCAGTTCGTGAGCGGGATTGTAGACACCGAAGAACCCCGAGATCGCCAACCCTTCAACGGCGTCCTGCCAGGCCAGGATTGCCTGGCGAGCTGCCTCTTCGTCCAGCGGCTCCACTTCCTCGCCCACAACGTCGTGTCCGCCTCGGACGTACACCAACCGCTCCGTCGCCAGTCGTTGCTCCAGCCCGTATTGCCGGACGAGTTCCCGGTCGTAGCCAATGAGCAGCAATCCCACCGGCCGTCCCTGTCCCTCGACGATGGCATTCGTGGCAAGGGTTGTCGAGAGCGCCACGAGGCGGATGCTATCAGGCTTTACGGTCTGTTGCTCCAGAACGCCCCTTACAGCCCGCTCGATGCCGACCGCCAAATCATAGCGGGTGGTGAGGGCCTTTGCCCCAGACAACACGCCGCCGGTATCGTGATCCACCAGCGCCGCATCTGTGTACGTCCCACCTGTATCGATTCCCAGTACGACCTGCATACTGCGTCGCTTCGCGCCCATTCCCTATTCGCAGAAATCTCCCACCTGCGGGCCCTCCAGGGCCGCCATCAAGTCCTCCGTTGAGAGAGATAGTCCAGCATCGGGGCGACCAGAACTGATGATCACCTGGTCAAGCTCTAGCACCCCCTTATCGACGAATGTGAGGACTCCTCCTTGTCGGAATCCCATCACGGAAACAGCCCCCACCGTGTAGCCCGTAATCCGCTCGACCTGCTGCTTCGAGGCCAGATTCACGCTGTCTGCCCCTACAGTGCTCTGGACCTTCTCCAGGCTAAGCCGCCTGTCGCCAGGGATCACCACCAACACGTACCACCCCCCGTCGCACCGCACGAGCATCGCCTTGACCACCCGCGACACGGGGATCCCCAAGTCCTCGGCGACCCCCTCGGCCGTGTACTTGGGTTCGTCGTGGTGATGGGCTTGGTATGGAAGGCCTTTCTGCTCCAGCAACTCCATGGGCAGGGTCTTCGTCACCACTTCAAGCCTCCTTCTCCTGCGCGTTCTTCTCGGTCACCGTCAGGGCCCCGATCGCGAAGGGCGCGTCTTGCCGTCCCTCTTCTTCCGCCGTGACAGCATCAGAACGCCTCCAATGACCAGTGCAGCGCCGATCGTCTGATCGATCGACAACGTATCTCCAAGCAACACATAGGCGTAGACGGCGACGATCGGAATCTCAGCCATAGCGAGTATGCTGGCCACGCTGGCCTGCAGGCGACCGAGGGCAAACGTATACAGCACGAAAGCGAGCACCGTTGCCACGCCAATGAGACCTGCGAACCAGAGCATTGCCTCGCCAGACACAGGCCACGGCTGTGGGCTGAAAAACTGAAATGGCAGCAGCACCAGGGCCCCAAAGCCAAACCCATAGGTCAGGGTCGTGACCGGATTATAGTCTCCCCTCACCTTCTTACCGAAGAGATTCCAGCCGGCATAGGCAACCGGAATCCCTAGGCCCACGAGGAATCCACCAAGGGTCACGTCGGCGCGTCCTAGAACATCCACACCAGAGACCAGCACCGTACCCACAAAGGTCAGAACAATGGCGAGGATCTTTCGCACGCTCAGCGGCTCATTCCAGATGAGCGAGGCGACGATAGCCACTATGGCGGGCATCGCTGCCTGCTGCACCGTGGCGACAGCCGGCCCGTTCAGCAATACCCCGAGGTTCCAGAAGACGTGAAAGATCCCCAGGCTGGCCCCCAGACCGATCAACCATTTCAAGTCAGTCCGCTTGACCTGTAGCCAGCGGGGCTGCAGCAAGCGGAGTCCCACAAACAGAACCATGAAGCTGGTCAGGTCGCGCCAGAATGCCAGGGGCAGTGCGGAGATACCGCTGGCCTCCACGACAAACTCCACCCAGATCCCCGAGCTTCCCCAGCAGGCGGTCGCCAGCAGGACCGCCACATAGCCTGCGGCATCCGACTGGGGTGCCGCCTTCTCATCATACATTGCTGTCGCTTCTGTCATTAGCACCCGTGTGATCAATCAGTCCCGATATTCGCGCCGGAAACGCCGTCGCTGCGCCTCAATACAGCCATGGCATACGGCGAAGACGCCTCGACATCAGTCGCTGATACACCCTGCACGCACTGTTGAAGCCCGCCTATGGGCATACCTAGGCCTGCAGACATTCTTGGTCTTCTAGGATCTCCCGAACCTCGTCATAGAATTCCTTCACGTGCTCGCGCATAATGCTCTCAGCACGATCTGCGTCGCCGCTGTCAATCGCCTCCACCAGATGCACGTGCATCTCTACGCTCGAAGAAAGGGTCTCCAGATGGGGCAGCACCAAGTACCAGAGGCGGCGCGAGAGGCCAAAAAGACGATCAAGCGTCTGAGCAAGATACTTGTTGTGAGCAGCCTTGGCGACCGCCTGATGGAACCTGTGGTCCAGATCAAAGAGCTCTCGGCTCTCCTCTGGTGTGACTGCCTCCTGCTCCCTGCGCAGGGCCTGCAGTACCACCAAGTCGTCCGGCTCAACTCGCCGGGCCGCAAGCCGCGCACTGAGAGACTCCAGAGACAATCTCATCTCGCTGAGTTGCTGGAGATCATCCACGTTGACGTCCGCTACGTAGATACCGTGGCGCTCCGTCACGTCGACTAGATTGTCGTGAGCCAGCCATTTGAGGGCTTCTCGCACGGGAACCGTACCCAGGTTGAGAGCATCCGCCAGCTCTTGCTCCTTGATTGGCGTCCCCGGGGGCAACTCCAGCGTGGTTATCTTCTGCCAAATAAGATCATAGGCGCGCTGTGCATCGACTCGCACCAGTTCCATTAGTCACCTCCCTAATACGTCTTGACCCGCACACGACGACTGCCACTGGATTCGAGGCCGGGTCCTGACATACGATCAACTGCGTCCCGTTGGCCAGCCACGCCCGCTCCCTATCCGTCATCCGACCCTACTTCGCCAATCGCGGGTTGCCCATCGCTCTGGCGCGGATTCGGTACGTGTCGAGGCCCTCGGCCTCCATCCCGGCGACGACCTCCGGATTGTCCGCGCCGGAACGGGCCGCCGCAGCAAGCGCGCGTTCACGAGCGAGATCCTTGCCATAGCGAAGGCATTCCTCTAGAGCGTCCTCATCGAAATCCTTCCGGTCCTCGCTCGTTTGGACGTAATAGCCCACAACCTCAAGGCCTGATCTATCCATCCGCGGGTAGACGAGGACCTCCTCGACGACCATCACACTACCGGCAATGGCCCCCAGCGCATTTGCCACCTCGTGATGCCGCGGTAGGATCAACTCCGCGTGGAGTGCTCTTGCCACTCCCTCCAAGAAGAACTCGGCTGGCGCACCAATACCGACGATAGGTTCACGCACCCGGAAGAGCGTTTCCAGATGACGATGCGTGTCGTAGATGCTGTTGAAGAAGAACCAGCGTCCAATATCGTCCTCCCCTTCCGACCTCGTCTCACTGGGAGGCGTAAGCGTCTGCTTGCTCAGGAACGTGATCACGGCGTGGACAATCATTTCCGTCGAAAGTTGCCACACCTTCTCTCGAATCCGCGCGGGTTCCTTGAACTGATAGCTGGAGAAGACCTGGAGGGCCAGCCGAGCCGCTTCGGCGTCCCAGGGGCCATAGCGCCCCTCGACGTGGAGCAGATCGGTCGGTGTCAGGCCAGACCTGCCAAGGACTTCCTGACGCCACAGCTCCTCCGCTCCAATCTGGGCCGCGTGAAGCACGTCGAGATGATCAACAACCTCAGGCACCGGCT
>JASFVD010000187.1:0-5430 GCA_050050015.1 Anaerolineae bacterium
CGACCCGTCGCGGAGCCGGTTCGGTAGGCCCGGCTCACGGATCAGGGGGCGGCTGAGGGAGATGAAGTCCGCATCGCCGCTCTGAAGGACATCCTCCATGACCCCCCGGGAGCGGAAGCCGCCGACCAGGGCGATGGGTAGCGAGGTGCGAGGGCGCGCACGCTGAGCCAGGGGGCGGAAGTAGGCCTCATCCTCCTCTGAACGGATGCGGCTTCGCGTGTTCAGGGACTCCTGGCCGCTTATTCCGCCGCTGATCTCGAAGGCATCCAGGCTCATCCCCTCCAGGGCCGCCGCGATCTTCGCGCCATCTTCCGGCGTCAGACCTCCGTCGATGCCGTCCATCATCCCGAGCTTGATGAAGAGGGGGTAGTCGTGTCCCACCTCGTGCCGCGTGGCCTCGCAGACGGCGCGGAGGAAGGCCAGGCGATCCTCCACCGTAGGACCACCCCATGCGTCGCGGCGCCGGTTCGTGAAGGGGGAGAGAAACTGGCTGATCAGGTAGCCGTGGGCGCCGTGGATCTGCACGGCGTCGAAGCCTGCCTCCTGCGCTCGCCGCGCAGCGGCCGCGTAGGCCTGGATGATCGTCTGCACCTCCTCAACATTCATCGCCCTCGGCTGCCGGCTTAGGAAAGGAGCGTCGATGGCGGAGGGGGCGATGGTCTGGGACACGGTCTGGCGACTGCACTGCATGCCGCCATGGTTGATCTGCACCGCGACGCGCCCGCCCGCGGCATGGACGGCTTCGGTCAGCTTGGTCAGGGCGGGAATCATCTCGTCACTGTGGATGCCCGTCATCTCCGGGTGCGCCTTGCCCGACGGGTGGACGAACATGTGTCCGCTGATGATCATTCCGACGCCGCCCAGGGCCAGCTCTTGCCAGAGGGCCTTCATCTCCGGGCGAGGGCGACCGTCAGGGTCGGCCATGCGCTCCGCGGTGGCGGAGCGGAGGAGACGATTGGGCAGCTCCAGGTTACCGATGCCAGCGGGCTCGAAGAGCAGGCTCATTGGCCCTCTCCGTGGATGGGCTTGAGCGTCATGCGTCGGAATGGCTCCGCATACTCACAGCCGACCTCCTTCCCAATCTCACCCTGGCGCTGCCGAATGTAGCGATCAGGATCCCGATCGCCCAGCTGGCTCCTGTGCTGGCGTAGGGCTTCAATCTTCAGGTCGATCACGTCGCTAACGTCCACGTAGCAGTTAGGGTCGTCCCGAGTGTAGACGTAGACGTAGTTCACCTTGTGGCCGGTAAGTCCCTGCTCCAGGAGGTCGGGGTAGAGGAGGTCCATCTCGGCGGCCGGAAACACGGCCTCGACCGCTATCTGCGCTGCGGCCCGGTGGTCTGGGTGGTTGATGTAGGTGTCCCCCACGAAGTACGTGCGTGGGTCTGCCGTGACGACGGCCTGGGGTCTGTGCTGCCGTATCAGGCGCACCACCTCCTTTCGCAGCTCGAGCGTTGGCTGTAGGAGGCCGTCCGCGTGGCCCAGGAAGATGCACGTCGCCCCCACGACCTCGGCGGCCGCCTCCTGCTCCGCGCGGCGCAGTTGGGCCACCTTCTCGCGGGTCATGCCTTCCTGGTGACTGCCGGCGCTGCCGTCGGTCAGGACGAGATAGATCACCTCGCAGCCCGCGGAGACCCACTTGGCCGCGGTGCCGGCGGTGGAGTAGTCGACGTCGTCGGGATGGGCGGTGATGAACATCGCCCGCTTCGGTATCCACCTGTCTAACATAGTGTCTTGTTGGTCTTTCATTGGGTGCCGGTCATCTGTGGCGGTCCCGCACGTATGTGCCCTCAATGTCTAGAACTCATCTACCTGCAGCATTGGAACCAGATGGCGGCGTCGGAGATCTCTCCGACCTTTTCCCTCCCATCGGGACAGGCGTCCGGGTACGGGAAGTTCCTGTTCATGCACTCCGTGCACGTCTCAATCTGGGGGCAGGCATCACGGATGTCCGTTTCTCTCGTGTTCGCCTCCTTGCATTCCTTGCAAGCGACGCAAGGAGGGCAGTTCGACCGTTTGGCTTCTAGGTCCTCTCGACAGGCGTCACAGGTCCTGCATTCGGGGCATAGCCTGTACCGCTCGTCCTCGCTCGCGAAGTCGTTGAGGTAGTCGTTCTGACAGGTCTGGCAAGGGCCGTAGCACTCGGGGCACTCTTCATACAGGGAGTACCTGTCCTGGCACGCCTGACACGGACCATAGCACTCGGGGCAGACGTCGCTGTAGTCGTTGTGCTCCCGTGCGCATGCCTCATACCCAGCGCAGGAAGGGCAGATGTCGGGATGGAAAAGGTCTACCCGCCAGGCCTCACCTCCGGCCTCGGCGCAAGCCTCGAACGTCATCTGATTCGGCGTGCGCTGCCTGATACTTGAACCGACGATCGCGGCGAGTCCCAGCACCAGCATCCCGGCTGCCAGGAGAGGAGCCGTGTGCTGCTTCATCGCTATTCTCGGACCGCTCCTGCTCCGCCACCGAGGCAGAGGCGGTAGAGAACGTAGTCAAACGTGTTGCCCAGGAGATTCGCCACGCGTATCATCTTTATGGTTAGCTCAATCCGCTCAAGACGGTCCGCGCCGTACACACGCTCCACCGATGCCCGGGCTGCCGGATCGGGGTTCCCCTCCGCCTCGGCCCAGTGCTGCGCGTAGAGGAGAGCCGGCACTTCGTCGGACGGGCTGCCCTCGAACGTCCCCTCGCTTAGCAGGTCGATCTCCTCGGCGGAGATTCCCTCGGAGAGAGCGTGCCGCGCGTGCACGTACGAGCAGTAGCGGCAGCCGTTGACGGCGGTGACTGCGAGCATCAGCCTCTCGCGGAAGGCGGGATCGACGGAACCGCGCTCGGGGCCCAGGAGGTGGCGCTGCGAGAGGATCGCCTGCACGTCGCGCCATAGGTCGCCCAGGCTCGGGTAGATCCGGCGCCTGAAGCTATCCATCGCCCATGACGTAGAGGTAGGACTGCCCGCGGTTGCCGATCTTGGTGATGACGCCCATCCTGCGCAAGCAGTAGGCCATTTTCTGCGCCAGATACCGGGGTCCATCCAGGGCCTCCGCCAGATCGGCCGTTGTGAAACGCTCGGGCAGTCCCTCAGGCACGGTCGAAGCCATGTCGTCTGGGCTCCGAAACACGCGACGGCCGACCACGTCCAGAAGCCTACTCTCCACGGTCACCCATCCGTTCTGGCGCCACCCTTCGGCGGGGTCCCAGCGCCGCAGCTGCTCCTCCTGGATGAGGGCGACCTCCAGGGAGAACGTCTCCTCACACAGCAGCTCGGGGAAGCTGACCAGCTCCTTGAAGACCTCCTCCACGCGCCCTCGCTTGGGCGACTTGCGCCGTTCAGTCTCGCCCCCCTTCTCCTTGGGAAGCTTGAGCAACCATCTCTCCCGCACGATGGGGTAGACGAGGCGCACTGGATGACGCGCCGCCAGCCAGGCCATCTTCGTTTTCACGGAGGCGAAGTTGCCCGTCTGGATCTCGAGCAGAAGGTCGTCGCGCACGACGTCGATCACGAAGCCATCCACGGTGACCTCGCGCGCGGCGCCCGGGGTAGCGTACCGCTCCTTGAGCGCCGCGTGGAGCGGCTGCTCGTTCAGCCTGCCAATGTGGTTGGATCCGTTGTCAGAGGGCACGCGTGTCGGCGTCCTTTCTGGAGGAAGCAGGGCCGTCGATTCTCGTCTGCAGCGCGGTGTCTGTCATCTGTCCGCAGAGTGTAGCACAGGTAGTTGGCCGCGCAACCGCCGACGAGCGGGCATGGAGACCTGCCTCACACGACCTGGAACTCGTCGGCCTGCCTGCGTCAGCCGAGGGGGAAGCGGCCGATGGAACCGCTGGCGACGTGGCGCCCGGGAAAAAGTCAAGATACTCGGCTGCTCAGCGTGGGGCTTATTGGTCGCGCTGCAGGCAACACCAAGGAGATGGGCCGGGCTTTTTCCTTGGCAGAACCCGCGGAGCGGGTTCTGCAGTTGGCTACACGGAATAGCTCACGACTTGGCGCCCCCGGGGGCGGGGGCTTGGAGCAAAGGGAAAGCGACACGGGGAGCGTACGTGGCGATTGCTGCCACGGAGACAGGGGCGGCAGCGCAACAGAGTAGTAGGGGCTTCAGCCCTTGGCGAAGGGTCCTGAGGAGGTTCGACGCGGTCCTGGTCGATCGTTGGGTAGCCGCTAGGGCGGTTACTACGAGGGTGCCCCACGGGGCCGACGCAGATGGAGGAGGCTCCAGGTCGAGTCCCTCATCCCACCGCCAGGACACCCGGAACAGCACTGGACAGGCGTCGCTCGAGCGCTGAGAATGATGGATTGACACCCTCCTGGCGGAGAGTACAATGCCAAGAGGAAGGGGGTGCCGGATCCGCGCACCCGACTCCGAGCCATTCCACGGCTGATCCACCACCCAGGAGGTCCCATGGTTCGCGGCGATGACTTTCTCTTTAGAGACGACCTGTCGCAGCTTGATCCCCCTGTCGCTCATCTCATCGAGCTGGAGAAGGAGCGCCAGGCCCGCAAGTTGATCATGATCCCTTCGGAGAGCAGCTCGCCGTCGGCGCTCCGCGAGGCGTTGGGATCGGCCCTGATGAACATCTACGCCGAGGGCTATCCAAACCCGGAGATGCGCTGGCTGAACGAGGAGGAGATCCTCGACTACGAGCATCACCTGGCGCATTACCGGCGCTACGGCGATCGGCGGTACTATCGCGGCGTGGAGTATGCCGATGTCATCGAGTCGCTGGCGCGCCGGCGCTGTGCTGAGGCCTTTGCCACAGACGCGATCTCGGCGGACCAGATCTACGTCAACGTCCAGCCACTGTCTGGGGCGCCCGCCAACTTGGCGGTGCAGCAGGCCCTTCTCGAGCCTGGCGACACGGTGATGGGCCTGGCCCTGGTCGATGGCGGACACCTGACCCACGGCAGCCCCGTGAATCTCTCGGGGCAGCTCTACGACGTAGTGCCGTACACGGTCGACGAGCGCACGGAGCTGCTCGACTACGACGAGATCGAGGATCTCGCCCTGCGCCACAGGCCCAAGATGATCATCGCTGGGTACACGTCATACCCGCGCCAGCCTAACTGGGTTAAGTTCCGGCAGATCGCGGACCGGGTGGGAGCTTATCTCATGGCGGACATCGCCCACGTGGCGGGCATGGTCGTCGCCGGCGCCTACGCGACGCCCCTGGGACACGCCGACGTCGTGACCTTCACCACGCACAAGACGCTATGCGGGCCGCGGGGCGCCTGTGTGCTCACGACGGATCACGAGCTGGCCGGACGGATCGATCACGCCGTGTTCCCCGGGCTGCAGGGCGGCCCCCACGTGAACAAGTTCGCGGCGATGGCCACCGCCTTCCGCCTTGCGCAGACGGAGCGGTTCCGCCAGCTCCAGCACCAGATCGTGACCAACGCCCGCGTGCTTGCCCAAAGCCTGACGAAGCACGGGTTGCG
>JASFVD010000188.1:0-5396 GCA_050050015.1 Anaerolineae bacterium
GCAGACTTCTCCGGCATGACGGGCAAGAAGGACCTGTTCATCTCCGACGTTGTTCACAAGGCCTTCGTCTCGGTGGACGAGGAAGGCACAGAGGCGGCCGCGGCGACCGCTGTCGTGATGAAGCTGTCGGCCGTCGCGGAAGAGCCCGTGACCGTAACGGCGGACCACCCCTTCCTGTTCCTAGTTCGCGATATCGAGACCGGCACGATCTTGTTCGTGGGGCGCGTCGTCGATCCAGGCGCCTAACGATTCAGTAGTTGCGATGTGCGATCACTTGCTTCCCGGCAGCCGGTTGCCGGGAAGCATCCCTCTGAAAAATCCTCATCCAGTCCTCGGAGCAATCCTCGTGCTGACCTGGTCGGAGGGTCGGGATTCATCCCCGTCATCCGGACAGGGTCAGGACTCATCACATGGCTGATGTACCGCGGGCTCATTGCGGCTATAGTGACGTGTACAAGGGCCAACACTGAGACCATGTACGATAGGAGAACGTTGATGTCTAGCATCGAGGTTGAACGGACAGGGTTTGGTCCGGTAGCGAGGCAACTGGCACTGGTCGCGGCTGTGGCTTCGGTCGTGTGTCTGCTTGCCGTAGTGGCGGTCTGGGTGATCGAGCCCCCGGCGAAGCCGGTCCGTGCTCAAGCGGCGGCTACTGCTTCTCCCGCCTCCAGCTCCACGCCTCAAGAAGAAAGGGTCACGCAGACTCCCATGCTCAGCCCGACGCCCACGTCCCAACCTGCAGGTGTGGTTACTACCACCCCGCACGAGCGGGAGCAGAGCCCTACGAGCACGCTGGAGCCAACAGTGATGCCGACCACGTCTCCGGACAATCCGCAGCCAAACCCTACGACCACGCTGTCCGGTCACACGGTTCAAGAGGGGGAGACGCTGGCGGGCATCGCGCAGACGTATGGCGTTTCCCTGAACGAGCTGATCGTAGCCAACGCGCTAGCGAACCCCGACCTGCTCTACGTCGGACAGAGGCTCGTGCTGCCCCCCTCCACCGCTATCCAGCCGACGCCGGAACCGAGCTCGACGCCCGCCGCGTCCGCGCCCATCCCGTCACTGGCTTCACCTGACCAGATCATTGCTGGGCGATGGATCGACGTCGACATCACAGAGCAGCGTCTCACGGCCTACGACGGGAGCACGCCTGTTCATACTACTCTGGTCTCGACGGGCCTGCCGTACACGCCGACACCAGTTGGCCGGTTCCGCATCTGGATCAAGCTTCGCTTCGAGGACATGGCCGGCGCCGACTACTACATTGAGGATGTGCCCTACGTAATGTACTTCCACGAGGGCTACGGGCTGCACGGCGTGACTTGGCACGGCAACTTTGGCCATCCGATGAGCCATGGCTGTGTGAACCTGCCCACGTCGGAGGCCGAGTGGCTGTACAATTGGGCCAAGGTCGGCACGCTGGTGAACGTCCACGAGTAGGGCACAGCTCGGTTCTTGGACGATGTTCGGGCAACTAGGGTCCGCGTGCTTCTCCTCCGATCCACGGAACCTCTTGGGGATGGAGAGCGTCTCAACATCGGGTTCGATCGACATCCTAGACGTTACGAAGGCTAAGGAGACAGAATGAGGGAGTGTCTAATCAAACTATGCGGTGCACTCATCGCGACGACTATCCTCGTAGGCTGTGCGCCGACCGACGTTGAGCCAACGCCAGCTCCAACCGCCGTTCCGACAGAGCGTCCCACCGACGTCCCGACCGTGACTCCATGGGATCAGATCCCCGCAAGTGTCCGTGCAGCTCGGGATGCAGCGCTCTTCTACGTACGTATGACCTACGGGGAGGAAGCCCCGCCGCAGGATCTGGACTGGAACGGCGAGCGGATCATACGGGAAGGACTGATCGGTTCGTCCAGCTTCCGGTTTGCGGGCGGCGAGTGGACGATGGAGATCAACGTTCCGATCGTGGTGCCGGAAAACGTCACCTGCCGCGTGGTGCTGTCCCGCGCATCGACGGGTTTCCTGTGGCAGGGTGAGGTGGGTGCGGCGGGAGAGGTGACAGAGTCGTCTGAGTCTGACGGTGCCAACCGCATTGCTGGCTGGTACGGTCGCGTGGTCGGCACCCCCGACGGTTCGCAGTACGACGACTACTTGGTGCTGCTCCCCGAGGGGACCGGGGAGATGGGCCTCGAGGGCCTCAGCCAGGCCATTGGCGACGAGATAGCGAATCTTCGCGACAGTGACGCGGCGGCACATTTCTGGGGCGCCCTCGTCACTGACGTTCCCGACTACGGCGGGCACCAGCTGCGAGTTGAGCGTGTCCGGCCTGAGGGGGCAGGTCCCCTTGTCGATAGCGTGGTTGCAGGCTGGGAAGGAATCGTCGTCAGCACGCCGTCAGGCGCTCAATTCGACGACTATCTCCAGCTAGCTGGCGACTTTCCTGTCCGATACGGGATCGAGAGCTCCGCCCCCAACGCTGCGAGCGACGTGGAGCTCGTGCGTGACAGCCTTACACCCATCCGGGTCTGGGGCACGCTCACGTGCGGAGTCCCCGACGTGAATGGTTGCCAGCTCGACGTAGCACGCCTGGTGCTGGCAGGCGAGCCTCTAGCGCCTACGCCTACGCCGCATCCGTCCGACGCACAAGGAGAGCCGGTTGATGGTTGGGTCGGTACCATCGTGGATCTGCCGCCTGGTAATCAGTTTGGTCAGTACTTCGAGCTGGAGGGTGGGGATGAATTCGGTGTCGCCACCCCGACCGATAGCATAAGGGAGCTAGTGCGGGAGGCAGCCTCGACGGGCGCGAGGATTATGGTCTGGGGCAAGCTCTACACTGGCGTGCCGGCCGGAGAGGTGAGGACCATTGAGATAGAGCGGCTGGAGTTCCTGTCCCATCCCGAAGGCTAGGGAGAGGTAGGATGAGGGGTGGGGTGGTCCCTTGCACAAGCTGACGCCCCGCAATCAGCTCGGTCGGCGACTTGCGCGAGACAATGGCGAGCAAGACGGAATCGGGACCGCGTTGGACGGAGGCCGGCAAGAGATTGAAGAGGCAGCCCAGATCGATGCCGCGGTCAAGATCTGGCGCAGCCTTCACACCGGGATTCCGGCTTGGCAGACACGCCGCCTCGATGTGAACCTTCTCCAGCTGGTCTCCGAGGTCGCCACGGAAGCCACAAGTCTCTCTGCCCTCGCCGATTTGGAGGCCTGGGGCGTGACGCAATGAGGCGTGGAGGAAGACCCAATAGGCACCGGTCTGAGTTGTCCGCACACGGCTGAGCGATTCTAAGTGGGCTTCCGTTCCCACCAGATTCAGGTATACTATGCGCGAGTGACAAACTGCGAGAGTTTGAAGGGGGGGTGACATGGACGTTCAAGTTCAACATCGTCCGTCCTATGCACTGGCAACAGCCCAGCTGGAGCCCAACGAGTCGATCCAGGTCGAGGCTGGCTCAATGGTGGGTATGTCGACAGGCGTGCAGGTAGAGACGAAGGCCCGAGGAGGGCTGCTGAAGAGCCTTGCTCGCTCTATGCTCGGTGGCGAATCTTTCTTCATCAACACGTATCGGGCCCCCAGAGAGGGCGGGAGCGTGATGCTGGCTCCGGCGCTGCCTGGCGACATCGTCGTGCGGGCCTTGGAGGGGGAGACGCTGCTGGTCCAATCGGGTTCCTACGTCGCCTCCAGCGAGAATGTCGACGTGAGCACACAATGGGGAGGAGCCAAGACGTTCTTCGCCCGCGAGGGCCTGATCCTGCTGAAGCTCAGTGGCACCGGAACGCTGGTTCTGTCCAGCTACGGCGCTATCGACGAGATGGAGCTGGGGGCAGGGGAGAGCTTCACCATAGACACGGGCCATTTGGTCGCGTTCAGCGATAGGATCGGATTCGACGTCCGCCGTGTGGGTGGCCTCAAGTCAACGTTGTTCAGCGGCGAGGGATTGGTCGTCGACCTCACCGGCCCCGGCCGATTCTGGCTTCAGACCCGCAGTGAGGACGCCTTCCTCACCTGGCTTATCCCCAAGATTCCCAAACGAGAAGCGAGTGACTAGGCAGCTGGTCGACGGACGTTCGGCCCATCGGCTTCGATGGAGGGATTCATGAGAAGAAGCGGTCTGCTATGGGGCGTCATCCTGTTCCTCGTCGGCGCGTTGCTGTTGCTCAATAACCTTGGCATCGTCGCCGTCAACGTCTGGGGCGCGGTCTGGGCCGTGGTCCTGATCGCATTGGGCCTGGGTATTCTGTGGGGAATCTCGTTCGGGTGGGGCCAGCCTGCGGGCGAAGAGGTGTCCATCCCGCTGGAACGGGCGGCCAGCGCGCGGATTCGCGTGAAGCACGGTGCCGGCCGCCTACGCGTGAGTGGTGGCACCGCACCAGACGCGCTGGTGGAGGGCACGTTCGGTGGGAGCCTTAACTATCGAACCCGGCG
Source organism: Anaerolineae bacterium (assembly GCA_050050015.1). Classification (GTDB taxonomy): domain Bacteria; phylum Chloroflexota; class Anaerolineae; order B4-G1; family B4-G1; genus SKLM01. The sequence goes on from JASFVD010000188.1 coordinate 4,385, forward strand.
AACGGGAGACAAGCTCGACGTCGAGATGTCACTCGGGAGCTTTCCCCACATGCTTGCACCCTGGAACTGGGGCCGGGGAGGATTCGGTTGGACCTTCCGTGTGAACGATGACGTCCTGCTCGCCTTGGCGTTCGAGACGGAGGCCAGCGACGTTCGTCTTGACCTCAGTGAACTCCTGGTGAGTGACCTACGCATAGATACCGGTGCCAGCTCCCTCAATCTGACCCTTCCGACCAGCGCTGGACAAAGCCACGCCCGCATTGACGCTGGCGCGGCTGCGGTCTCCATCCACGTTCCCCCGGAGGTGGCGGCGCGGGTGCGATTCAAGGGAGGTCTAGCATCGATCAGCGTGGATCTGGGCCGCTTCCCTCGCACGGGCGGCATATACCAGTCTCCGGACTATGAGGGGGCGGAGAATCGCGTCGACATTGAGATAGAGGCCGGAGTCGGCTCCGTGTCCGTTCGCTAGAACCGACCCGCAGAGCAACTGGACAAGAAAGGGTCTGATATGAGACATATCCAATCTCGCGTCTTGTGGGGGATTCTCCTGATAGCGACCGGAACCCTGTTTCTGCTCCAGAGCCTGGGCTTCGTTCAGATCGGAGTGGTCCTTTGGCCGGTGCTCATCGGCATCGCGAGTCTTGCTTTCCTAGCCGTCTTCCTGACTGCTCCCCAGAGTAACTGGTGGGCAGCTATCCCCGGGTTTGTCTTGCTTGGACTGGCGGGCACCGTTGCCCTGGATGAACTGGCTCCCAGGATTGGAGACACCTGGAGTGGATCTCTCTTCCTGGGAGGCATAGCCTTGGCATTCTGGGCGGTCTACTTGGTCAACATGGAGAACTGGTGGGCCGTCATTCCGGGTGGTGTCCTTCTCACCCTTGCCTTGGTTGCCGGGCTGTCCGAGGTTCTGGAGGGAGTCGAGACGGGCGGCATCTTCTTCCTGGGGCTTGGGCTGACGTTTGCTCTCTTGGCGCTCCTGAAGACCCCGAGCGGGAGGCTCACATGGCCTATT
>JASFVD010000189.1:0-5396 GCA_050050015.1 Anaerolineae bacterium
TGGGTTCCCAGCAGATGCCGAGTCGGAGATGGTGCGAATCACCCCCGAACTGCTCGATGCGTCCCTCGAGCGACTCCCCTGCGACGTCAAGTTGCACAATCGGGCAGGGGACGTGCGCGTGCCCCCGGCAGAAAGCTCGTGCTTCATGGGCGCGGGCACACCGGTCAACGTGCTGGATCCTCGGACCGGCGAGCGCCGTTCGGCGACGCGCGACGACGTGCGACAGTTGGTGACTCTCCAGGATGCGCTGACGCAGGTCGACGTGGTCCGGCCTACCGTCACAGCCACGGATCAGGGGGAGTGCTCGGATCTGGTCGAGATCGCGGAGTTGCTGCGGCTCACCGACAAGCCCGTGGTCCATCGGGTCCTTTCCGCCAACAGGGTCGACGCCGCCGTGGAGATGCTCTACGCTGTTTCCGGCGGGCGGGAGGCCTTCCACACCCGTCCCAATTTCGCCACGCTCTACTGCCCCATCAGCCCCGGGTATTTCACCCCGGAGAACGTGCGCTGCATGGTGCGCTGGGCCGAGCACGGCATCCCCTTGACGCTGCTCAGCATGGCGATGGGTGGGGCCTCGGCGCCGGCCACGCTCCTCGGCGAGTTGGTGGTGATCAACACCGACATCCTGGCCTGGGTGGTGGCACTCCAGATGCTGTACCCAGGCACGCCCTTGCTCTACGGAAGCGTGTCGGCCGTGCTCGACATGCGCACTGGCCTGCTGCCGCTAGGAGCGCCGGAGCGTGGCATGGTGAACGGCGGGGCGGCCGCTATGGCCCGATTCTACGGCTTGCCCAGCATGTGCGGAGGGCTCTCGTCCGACGCCAAGGAGGTGGACGCGCAGGCCGGGTTCGAGAAAGCGGTGACGGCGGTGCCGCTGCTCGTAGAGGGCGCCGACATCATTTATGGCATTGGGGCCGTGGATGCCGGCTCGTCGATCTCGTATGCGCAGATGGTGCTGGACGACGAGTTGGCGGCGGGGCTGAGGCGGCTGACGGAGGGCATCGAATCCCACGATCTCGCGGAGGAGGTGTCCCTCATCAAGGCTAACACGCCACGAGGCAACTTCCTCAAGGAGAGGCACACCCGGCGCACGTTCCGCAGGCATTGGCAGCCTGGGATTCTCAGTCGCGACGCCTATGAGGCCTGGGAGGCAAACGGGGAGACGATCGAGGAGGCTTGCCGCCGCAGGGTCGCGGAGCTACTGGAAGAGCACGAAACGCCGTCTCTACCGGCCGAGGTGGAGGCAGAAATGGAGCGGGTCGTCCGGCGCTACCGGGGTCGGGAGTTCCATTTCTAGATCATCCTGGTTGGCGGATTGGTGGATCGGTAGATTGGTCACTGTTGCCTACGCTGTCGCCTGCCAATCTACCGGTCCACGAGTCCACCAGCTTCGGGTTGAGCCGGGAGAACGCTAGGGGAATGGCGGACCCACGCGACGTCACGTGCCCGAGGCCGCAGCTGGCACTCGTTGGCCGGAGTCGATGCAGCTTACATCCGCGTCGTCCAGCGGCACGCCAACACTGCAAGGACAAAGTATGCTGAATCTAGAACCAATTCAACCCAAACTCCATCTTGACGTCCTGACCGGCGAGCAGGTGAGCGCAATCCAATCAGCCACGCTCGACGTGCTGGAGCACGTGGGCGTATGCTTCCCCTCGGAGAGGGCTCTGGCCGTCTTCGCGGAGCACGGCGCCGAGGTTGACGAGAATAGCCAGATCGTGCGGCTGCCAGCCGATCTGGTGAGTGAGGCGATGGAACACGCTCCTCGGTCCTACGTGCTCGGGGGGCGAACGGAGGATGCCGATCTGCTCGTGGACGGGAAGACGAGCTACCTGGCAACCGACGGCTGCGGCGTAGAGACGCTTGACTTCGAAACTCGCGAGAGGCGATCCTCCTGCAAGGACGACGTGGCGAAGATGGCCCGCGTGTCCGACTACCTCAGCTCTATCTCGTTCTACTGGCCCATGGTGAGCGCCCAGGACTACGGCAAGACGGCGCCGCTGCACGAGCTGGATGCCAGTTTCAGCAACACCGTCAAGCACGTGCAGACGGAGACGGTCATGGGAAGGAGGCCGGCACAGTACGCTGTCCGTATGGGGGAGGCTATCGCCGGGTCAGCGGAGGCCATGCGGGCGCGTCCTCCGTTCTCGGTCTTGATCTGCACCATCGCTCCGCTGGCTCAGGACAAGGAGGGGATTGAGGCGGGGATGGTCTACGCCGAGGCGGGTATCCCGGTCGGCTTCATGGCCATGCCGAATATGGGGGCCACGGCCCCGGCCACGCCGGGCGGCGCGCTCGTCATCGGCAACGCCGAGGTGGTCAGCGCCATGGTCCTTATGCAACTCGTCGCGCCGGGCGCGCCGGTGTTCCATTCGATCCTGGCCTCGGTGATGGACCCCCACACGGCTGAGTACATCGTCGGGATTCCCCAGAAATATCTGTGCAACGCCGCAGCCGTCCAGCTGGCCCACGACTGGGGGGTACCCACGCTGGCGGGCGCCTTTGGGATGGACGCGGAGGAACCGGGAAGCTGGCAGCAGGGTCGGGACAACACCTACACGGCGCTGCTCGTCCCGCTGGTGGGGGCCGATCTGATCACAGGTAGTGGCCTCCTAGAAGCCTCCACGCTGCTGGTGCCGGAGCAGATCATCCTCGATGACGAGGTCTATCACACCAATCGCGTTCTGCTCGATGGGCTTGCGACAGACGGGGAGAGCCTGGCGCTGGACGTGATCTTCGACGTGGGACCCAAGGGGCACTTCCTGGCGCAGGATCACACGCGTCAGCACCTGCGGGACATCTGGATACCCGAGCTGACGCATCCACGCCCGTCGCCTACGGGCCAACCGAGAGAGAATCTGGGGCAGAGGGCGCGGGCGGAGCTGCAGAGGATCCTGGCCGATCACGAGCCGGATCCACTGCCTGGGGCCGTCCGGAAGGAGCTGAAGGCCATCCTGGCATCCGCGGCGAAGGACCTGGGCTGAGAAGGCGGTAGGGCCGAGCTGCTTTGCCCGGGGCCGCATTACGTGAGAGTCGACGTTGAATGACCGAGAAAGATCAGATTCATCATAGAGGAGGACAGATGTCACAAGAGATGTACGAGAAGTTGGCCCAGGTGGTCATCGTAGGAGAGCCGGAGAAGGCGGAGGATCTGGCCCAGGAGGCTCTGGATCAGGGCCTGGATCCCCTGGACTGCATCAATCAGGGGCTGACGAAGGGGATCCAGCGCGTGGGCGAGTTGTTCGCCTCGGGCGAGTACTTCCTGCCGGACCTGATCATCGGCGCTGAGGCGATGAAGAACGCCCTCAGTGTTCTAGAGCCGGCTCTTACGGAGGGTGGCCCGGGCCGCGAGGTGCTTGGGCATGCTGTCCTTGGCACCGTCGAGGGCGACCTACACGACATCGGGAAGACGTTGGTGGGCACGATGCTCACCGCGAACGGCTTCCAGGTCACAGACATCGGCACGGACGTCCCCGCGGCTGACTTTGTCGAGGCGGCGAAGGCGAGCAGCGCCAATTTGATTGGCGCCTCAGCGCTGCTAACCACCACCATGTCCGAGCAAAAGAAGATCATCGAGACGTTTGAGGAGGCTGGTCTACGTCAGCAGGTGAAGATCATGGTTGGCGGCGCACCCGTCACCAAGAGTTGGTGCGACAAGATCGGCGCGGACGGGTTTGCCAAGGATGCCATCAGCGCGGTCGCCCTCGCCACGCGGCTGGTGGGCGCGGCCTAGGTCCTGGCACGAGCGACGCAGGACACCTGCTCGACGGAAGGACCTGGTGCCCGCACCGAGAGGAGAGAGGAGGTGGTGTATAGAAGAGTCGGAGACTCATAACCTCTTTGATAAGGGGATCCATATGCAGGAAGGATCCGACCGAGTCGTATGTGAAGGAGGCAAGAGATGTTGAACCGCACACGGACGTTCAGAATACTGACGCTGCTCGTTGTCGGCGTCCTACTGGTGGCCGCCGTCGGTGGCTGTGGTCCGGCGACGCCGGAGCCCACTGAACCTCCTGCCGAGCCGGCAGAGACGGAGCCCCCTGCCGAGGAGCCCACCGAGGAGCCCACCGAGGCACCGACAGAGGTGCCTCCCACTGAGCCGCCAGAGGAGACGACCGCTACGATTGTCATGTTCCAGGACCCGCCATCCTTCAACCACGCCGTCACTGACACGGGATACGAGGCTGTCGTGCAGGAGATGGTCTTGCTCGCTCTCACGGATCTTGGCCCGAATGGCGAGGTCTATCCGGAGCTGGCAGCCGAGATTCCCACGCTCGAGAACGGGTTGGTGGAACTGGACGAAGAGAATTGGACCATGGACGTGACGTGGCAGCTCCGCGACGATGTCTATTGGGAGGATGGCGAGCCGGTTACGGCCGACGACGTGGTTTTCACGTGGGAAGCGCTCGCCGACCCCGATACGGGGACCTGGGTTCCCGGCATGGACTACACGGAGAGCATCGAGAAGGTGGACGACTACACGGTCCTGGTGCACTACAACACGGTCTACCCCGCCTATCAGGAGCAGTTCGGCGGGTACTACCTCGCCATCTGGCCCGAGCATTACTGCACGGGCGATGGCATCCTTAACTGGGACTGCAACCACGACCCACTGAGCAACGGACCCTACCTGCTTGAGGAGTGGGTGGAGGGCGACCATCTCACCTTCGTACGGAATCCCGACTACTACGAGGAAGGGAAGCCCGGCATCGACAAGATCTTCGTGAGAACGGTGCCCGACGAGTCCGTCCGTATGGAGATGATGCTCCAGGAGGAGGCCGACGTCGACTTCTGGATCATCAAGAACGTGTTGGATGCCTACGAGGGAGCGGATCATGTCGAGGTCAGCTTCTCCACGTTCGGGCGCTGGCTGGTGCGGCTGTGGCCCAACCAGGCAGCCAAGGGGCACATAGACGCTGAGGAATATCCGCATCCGATCTTCAGCGACGTGCGCGTGCGTCAGGCCATGCGAATGGCTATCGACGTGGATTCGATCGTCGAGGGCGTGTGGGGAGAGGACGGACTGGTCGAGGCAGTCTGGACGGACTTCTACCGCGAGCCCTGGACGTGCGACGTCCCCAAGCCGGAGTACGATCTGGAGGGGGCCAAGGCGCTGCTGGTGGAGGCCGGCTGGACCGACACTGACGGCGACGGCGTCCGAGAGTGCCACGGATGCACCACGGGCGCGGAAGAGGGGTACGTGATGGAGGCGGAGTTCCTCACATACTCCGAGTGGGGTGAGACCCTGGAGCTGGCCCATCAGCTCATCGCGGAGGATCTGGCCGACATGGGTATGGCCACCGACCTGGGTGTTGTTCAGGGCACGGTGCTCTGGGACACCTACGAGGCAGGTGGGCTCGAGCAGACGGGCAACTTCGACCTCAACATGTGGGATG
>JASFVD010000190.1:0-5384 GCA_050050015.1 Anaerolineae bacterium
CACTGAGCAGAAGAGGCAAAGCAACGAGCGCCGGAAGGGACACGCACCTTGGTCTCATATCGGATCCCGCTCGTCAGTATATCACCAGCCCGGCCGGGCGCAACCGACTGTTGTGGCATGCTCCCCTGCCGATCCGGGCAACTCGTCGCCTAGGGTAGACCCATGACGTTCTCGCGGCCTCAGCCGATTGGTGGCCATCCTGCGCGCTGCGCGGCAGGCAAGGCGGAAACACGCCGCAGCGTTAGCCTGATGATGCCCGAATGCCGCGGGCAACGTTTGGGTCAACCGCAGATGACGACGGACTGGATCTGACGCCTCAGTCTGTGTGGCACGACCTCTCGGGCCGCGACACGACAGCGGGGACCGCCGCCGCAGGCCACCTGCATCGCACTCCTCGAGAGGCCGGACCGTCGCACAGGGTTGCCCACAAGGCGACACCACCTCGGAACGGGTCTACGACCGCCCTCTATGAGAAGCCCCAGACGCCAATTGGGGGAATGAGAGGCAGACCTGGACTGACAGAGCCTTCTCGGGAGCAAGCCAGCTGTACGAGTTGTCAGGCCCGACCAAACGCGCGACGGAGCTTCGCCCTCCACGAGAGCCCGCGGATGCTGCGAGCAGCCTCTCGCGCCACCTGAGCATTATAGCGATGGGGACTGTACGTCGCCGCTTGATATTCAGCTAGAAGGTAACGCGTGGATTCAGAAGCGCGAGGCAGGAGGTTTGCCAGCACAGCCACTCGCTCTGCTGCAGTGTCGGCAGGCAATGGATCAGACCCGAGGCGCCTCAGCGCCCGATCGACCTCGCCGTAGGCCCGCTCGATGGGACTGAGCGTGGCACGCCGTGCCCATCGACGCAGGAACGCCGGGGGAGTCCACCCAATGCGGCGTACGCCCGTCTCCAGCAGGACCGGTAGGGGAGAGAGACCACGCCGACGCCGCGCCCGCCACGCCAGATAGACCAGAACCCCACCCAGTGCGATCAGCAGCGCCCAGCCGAGACCTCTGACTCTCTCCCACACACTTGTCGATGGGCCGGGAACACCTCCGCCCGGGGCGATCTCATCGAGTCCCTCGAGCTCTGCCAGTCGATCGCGCCAGCGATCCTCCGTGTCGCCTCCGGCTGGGACGCGAAGGGATCCCTCATCGCCCATCTCAATCTCACCCAGCGGGCGCAAGATAGGATCCTGAGAGACCGTTGGCTCAAACTCCACCCACCCCAAACCGGGGAAATACACCTCCGGCCAGGCGTGCGCGTTCCTTTCATAGACCAGTGTGGTGTTAGTCCCGCGCTGATGTTCACCCTCGGCAAAGCCGACGGCAAGGCGAGCCGGGATGCCCAGCGAGCGGAGAAGGATCACCTCAGACGAAGCGTAATAGTTGCAGAAACCGACCTGCACGTCGAACAGGAACCAGTCCAAAGGCTCTTGGTCAGAAGCCGGCGTGCCTGTGATCGTCTCACTGTAACGAATGTTGTTCCGCAGATAACGCGTCACGGCCGCGACCACGTCGTATGGCGTCTCGCGACCCTCCGCGATCAGCTCGGCCAGCTCAGTCGTGCGAGGACTGATCGTATTCGGGATTTCCAAGTACCTGTCCACGACCCACTGCGGATAGCCGGTGCCCGCCCCGCGTAGCTGGGAGATCGTCACGTCGGCCACCGACGAGCTGGCAACGTAGGTCTCCCCGGGTCGCAGCGGAAGTGTGGCTTGCAGCGAGGCCACATCGACGGTCCCGTCTGGATTCTCCGCGACTTGGGCCTCAACCCGGCGGCTTACCATCTGGGGTTGGGGCGCCGCGTAGAGCGTCACCATCGGCCGCGGCGTGGTGAAGGTGAACGTAAGCGTGCGACGTCCTTCAAGATCTGGAAACTCACCTGCTGGCATACCCAGCCCCACGGTCCGCGTCAGCGTGATAGCGTCCGTGCTCCAGCGACCGTCGACGTAGTTGTCATACACCTTTGCCCGCCAATAGAGGCGCACCGACGGCGGCACGTCCGGTACCTGGACCGAGGCTACGAGGGCGTCTGAGAGCTCTCGCCCCCGCCCCAGCATGAAGTCGTCGCCGTAGTAATCGGCAGCCGTGACCGTCGCTCCTTGCCGTTGGAGCGCTGCGAACAGCTTGTCCGAGCGCTCCTCCAGAGGCTTGGTCGCCCGATCCCAGATCTGACGTGCCGAGGGAAGAACGTCCGCCATCGTCGGCACGGCCCACGCCAATGAGATCAGCACTACGGCAACCGCCGCCATAGCATAGCTCAGGTCCAGACCAACGAGCGGAGGAATGCGGGCGTCGTCTTCCATCCAGCGTCCGCGGAGCCGAAGAAACGTAAGGCGTGCCAGCAGCAGGAGCGAGAAGAGGCAATAGGCCGCCAGATACCAGACACCTCTCGGCCTGTATAGGTCGGACGTCTGAATCAGAAGCACCGCCAGCCCAGGAGGCAGAATGATGCGCCAGGGGCTGGCTCGGCGGGTCAAAGCATACCCGGCATGGACGCTGAGCACCCAACCCAGGACGGCCATCGCCGAGAGAAAGAGGATCGGATCCTCCACCGGCCTCTGCCGAGCGAAATGGGCCAGTGTCTCGAGGAGCCGATTCGCCAGGACGACCAGGCGGTCGCTCCAGCGCGCGTCCTCCGAGATGTAGCCGGCCGTAAGTACCACCTGCCAAGGCACAGCAAACAGACCGTATAGCAGGCCAAAAACGGTAGCCAGCGCAGGGGAGAAGATGCTCTGTCCCAGCCCTAGGCCCGCCACTAACCCCAGCAGAGTCAGGGTCTGCACCAGGCCAAGATGCTCAACCCACTCCGTAGCAGCCAGTCGGCCTGCAGCGATCAGGAGAGCCGCGACGAGCAGAAGAGCAGCGGGGAAATCCCACCACCGGGACGCCCTCATGTCTAGCCTAACTCCTCACCATTCGCGGGACGACCCGGGCACGACCGAGCACAGGTCCGCCTCTGCTCACTGAGTCAGCCTCGACACTCAGCGCGGTGGCGAGGTCGTCACCGTTCCCGACCTGGAAAGTCGGCACCCCGGCAGTGGTCACCGCCCTCGCCAGCCTCCTCGTCCCCTGTTCGCCTCCGAAGGATGCAGCGTCGATGAGCACGACGACGGGCCGTAGTCCTCTCTGCGACAGCAGGTCGACCGCCAGCGCCACCTCATTGCCGCTCGACGGCGTCACCACGATGACCGTGCTGCCGCGCGGGATGTGCTGCGCGTGAGCTGTCAGCAAGGCTGAGATAGAAAGGTTGCCCTGCGCTCGGAGGGGAGCGAGAACCTCCAGGATCTTGCCCAGCTGGCGCCCGCCGCGATCCGGAGGCAACACGTCAGGCGCTCTCCGGGACGCCTGATAGTAGCTTACCAAGCCCACGGCCCGATCTCGGCGCAGGAAATGCCGCGCAAGAGAAGCTGAGATGCTGACACCGTACTCCTCAGTGGATGGAGGAAGCGTCACCTCCCTCCACGGTGACCAAATCGCCTCCACAGCCTGATCAGGCGGAGAATATGGTTGCTCGGCTTGGACACGTCTATCAGCGTCGAAGAAGATCCAGACCTCAGCCATCGGATCCAGCTCGAACTCCTTCACGATCAGTCTGTCCCTGCGGGCGGTGCTCAGCCAGTGAATCCGGTTCAGTGGGTCGCCTGGGACGTATTCCCGCACACCCGAGGAGTTCGGTGTCACCTGGTGGGTGCGCAGTCGAAGAGCCTCACCGCCGGGCAGCAAGCCAGAAGGACTGGGAAAGCCCTCCACATCCACCATCATCGGATAGACCAGCAATGACCCCTCAGACGACACGGTCTTGCTGACCGGGAAGAGTCCAAAGAGATCGCCCGAGACCAGGACGGTGGGGCCAAGAGAGAAGACACCGCGCTCCACGAGGCGGGAGCGCGCACGGTACATTCGGTGCTCACCTGCCCCAATCAAGGTGAGAACACGCGATCCCCGCGAACCGGGCAGATCCGATTCATCACGCACCTCGACCCATAGTCGCGGCAGACGCCCACCATTCTCAACCGTGAAGCGCTCCTCGAAGACCTGGCCGACGTGTGCACGCAGCGTACGCGTCCTACGCGTCAAATCGACTTTTCGCAGTGATAGCCGCGACCAGATCCAGCTCGCCACGAGAAGGAACACCCAGAGATAGCTCAGCCGCGCGTAGATGGTCAACCCCGTCAAGGCGAGGGCAAGCAGGCTCAAGCCCAGTAGGATTAGCACGACCCTTAGAGATGTGGTCACAGATCCCCTTCAGGTGATTCTACCAGCAAGATGGTGTTCCCGCCAGACCATGGACCAGGCGAGCGGCAGAGAGCAAGCAGAGTGAAGGCTGCAGGAGTGCTCTCATAGGAATACTCGCGGAGCCCACCAGATGCACCCCCACTACCGAAGGCGTCAGGGACTCGGGCGGGAGAATCGCAGGGCACACTTCTAGTATTGCCTCTCCCGCCCGATGGTCATGAGTGCCAGGGACAATGCACGTCCGGCGCGCTCGAGCTTCTCTTCCGAGATCGACGAGACCGTATCGGAAGGAGTGCGGGAGGTCTCTCTCCAGCCCTGCCAGCTCAGTCCCACGTTGGGTACCTCCTGCCCAATCTCTGCCACGTCCTCCTCGAAGACGATGCTTATGTCGACGCGATCGGCGCTTCGTCGCGCCTCCACGTCCATCCGACGGGCCGCTTGCTCCATCAAGGAGGCGAGACGCGCGCTCCCGCCGGCAGAAATGACCACGCCGTCACCCTCCCCCGCTCCGAGGCCTCGGAGGTGGATGACGGCCTCGATGTCAAAGTTGCTCGCGAAGCCCTTCTTCGCCTCCAGGAACCTCCCCACGTCCTTCACGGGGTCAACTCGCTCGCCGCCCTCCAGACCCTCTCCACTGTAGGCCACGAACAGGAACGATCGATAGGGCTGATACCCTGAGTCCCGCATTGCGCGCACTGCCTCCAGCATGACGGCCACGCCAGATGCGTTGTCGTTGGCTCCCGGGAACGGCGCAGCGTCAGGGGTAGGTGGTGGTGCGTCGTACTGGGCCATTACGACGACCAGCTCGTGGTCCAACTTGGCGGCGTCGGCGCTCGGTGCTCCCTCTATGTGAGCGGCCTGGCCCGGCAACTGTCCGAGAACGTGTCGGACCGACACGCCTTCATAGGGTGTACCATCCACCTTGATAGAGACCTCCACGTCGGTACTGATGTCCAGCACCTCGTCAACGTCCAGGTCTTCCTTCCGTCCCTTGAGCTCGCTCAACGTGAGGCCAGCGTTGTCCAGCAGGCGGTCGGCTGTCTCTTCGGTGACCCACAGCATAGGTCTGCTCCAGCTGCGACGGCGTGCCGATAGCGTCTGGCGTCGGGCAACGTCGGTGGGATCGTCTGCCACCACAAGGATCCCGGCGCA
>JASFVD010000191.1:0-5371 GCA_050050015.1 Anaerolineae bacterium
GCAGGAGGTGCTGCGAGAGCGGTCGTCTTCGGACTAATGTCTCGCGGGGCAAAGAGCGTCGCCATCCTCAATCGAACGTGCGCGCACGCCGACGCTCTCGTCTCCGATCTTGACGCTGCGCGACCGACAGGCCCTGCCGCGTCAGACGTCACCATCCAGCCGCTGCCCCTGACAATGGAGACCCTGATTGAATCGGCGCAAGCTGCCGACCTCCTGGTCAACGCCACGCCCGTGGGCATGTGGCCACGCGTCGACGAGTCGATCTGGCCCGAGGACGTTGAGATGCCATCGGCCCTGACGGTCTTCGACCTGATCTACAATCCGCTGGAGACAAGACTGCAACGGCAGGCCCGCGCGGCAGGCGCCAACACCATTGACGGCCTGGGTATGCTCGTGCGGCAGGGTGCCCTGGCCCTGGAGATGTGGACGGGCAAGGAAGCGCCGATCGGGCTCATGCGAGCGACGTGCGAACGATCGCTTCAGACGTAGCTCGATGATGGCACGGAGAAACAGAGGCAGCCGCACATGGGCCTGGTACTTTGGAGCTCTAGAGGCCGCGCCTATCGCAGCAGGCTATGTACCTATCGGGCTGACCTTCGGAGTTCTGGCACAGAAAGCAGGTCTGTCCGGATTCAACGCCATCATCATGTCCCTGCTGGTCTACGCCGGTTCGTCGCAGCTCGTGGCAGCCGGATTGTTTGCAGCTGGCGCGCCTGCCTCGTCCATCATCCTCACCACGTTCGTGGTCAACCTGCGCCATCTGCTCCTCTCAGCTGCCCTCGCTCCATTCTTGAAGCGATGGCGTGGGCCGGAACTGGCTGCCTTTGCCTATCAACTGACTGATGAGACTTTCGGGCTCCACGCGACACGCTTCAGCTCAGGTGTGCCTGACAAGGGGGAGGTCTTTGCCATCAACGCGACGGCTCAAGCAGCCTGGCTCGTTGGGACCGGCATAGGTGTCGCACTCGGGCAGATCATCGGCGACATCAGGCCCTTCGGATTGGACTACGTCTTGCCGGCCATGTTTCTCGCCCTCATCGTGCTGCAGATCGAGGACGCAACGCAGATCGCAGTAGCCCTCACGGCCGGCGCTCTGTCGCTGGGCGTGCTGTTCCTTGGGGTAGCACAGTGGAATGTGATCATCGCCACCATCATAGGTGCGTCGATCGGAGTGATCATCGAGGAGTTATGGATCAGCAATCAATCTTCCTGACGATTCTCGGCATGGCAACCGTAACGTACATCCCCCGGCTCCTCCCGGCTTGGCTGCTGCCTTCTAGAACCCTGCCGCGCTGGCTGGTTGTCTGGCTCCGGAACGTCCCCGTGGCCGTCCTGGCCGCCATGGTGTTCCCCACCCTCGCCTCTCGTGGCCCCTCGCTGGCGATCGACCCTCGGAATCTCTACCTGTTGGCCGCCTTCCCTACTCTCCTGGTGGCGTGGAAGACCCGCAGTCTCTTTGGGTCCGTTATCACGGGTGTGATTCTCGTCGCTGTGGGACGCCATCTGCTTCCGCCGTAGTCCTTGGGGGATCCGTTAGCGCGCGGCCGATCTCCTCGCGGGAAGGACGCTGCCAAGGGCTTTCCATCACGACCAGGACACCCGGAGGTACGCGACCGACTTGGCCGCGCTGGTCAAACCAGCCGCTTGCGAAACCACTCTGTGGTCGTCCCGAGTATCCCTTCCGCGTGGCAAGATGGAAGATCCTCATCCGTCCCGAGATCTCCGCCAGGCTGGTTTCCCGCCCCGAGGCGACGCTCGCCCAAGAGGACCTCGACGCAGACTACACCTACACCCCTTTTGGGTGGGACCGGGCACGTCCAGGCCGAAGAAAGGGATGGAGCGACGATGGCCAGCTCCATGTCCTTTGGCAGCACGCGTAGCGGCAAGCGGCTCCGTTTGGCGCCTCAAGATAGAGAGGCTATAATCTAGCCGCGCTGAGACGGCGCCAACAGGGCAGACAGCTCCACACACAAGACTTAGCTTGAGCCGCCCGGACCGCTGACCACCCGGGCAGCAAACCCGTTCATACGTTGAAGTCGGGAGGGGACAGGAGATGCTGCGATTCCTCACAGCTGGAGAATCTCACGGCCGATGTCTGACAGCCATCGTGGAGGGACTGCCTGCCGGCCTGCTAATAGATCCTGAGGTGATCAACCGCGATCTACGACGCCGGCAGGGCGGCTATGGTCGCGGCGCGCGGATGGAGATCGAACACGACCATGTCGAGATTCTTGGCGGCGTCCTCTACGGCAGAACGACGGGCGCGCCCGTAGCACTGCGCATCGAGAACCAGGACTGGGTCAATTGGCAAGACCGGTGGCGCTCCGGCGATCTGCCGAAGCTCACTGTACCGCGGCCCGGGCACGCCGACTACGCGGGGATGATCAAGTATCACTTGGACGACGTACGTCCCATATCCGAACGGGCCAGCGCGCGCGAGACTGGGGCGCGCGTCGCCGTCGGCGGCGTGGCGCGTCAACTGCTGAGCCGCTTCGATATCTCCGTGGGCAGCTACGTGACCGAGATCGGCGGCGTGACGGCGGACCTCCCCGACCTCCCCGACCACGAGCTGTGGGCCCTGGCCGAAGCGAACGACGTTCGTTGCCCCGACCACAAGGCCGCACATAGAATGCGTGAGCGGATCGACGAAGCGCAGGAGGCCGGTGACTCCCTCGGGGGTGTCTTCGCCGTCACAGCGACGGGCATTCCAGTCGGACTGGGAAGTCATGCTCACTGGGATCGTCGCCTCGACGCCAGCCTCGTCTGGGGAGTGACGTCCATCCCCGCCGTCAAGGGAGCAGAGATCGGCCCCGCCTTCGACAACGCTCGCCGTACCGGGACCCGGGTCCACGACGAACTGCACCCCGACGGTGAGGGTGGTATCATCCGCCACACCAACCGAGCTGGCGGTGTCGAGGGCGGGATGACGAACGGGATGCCCATCGTGGTTCGAGCTGCGATGAAGCCCATCCCGACCACCGCGGCACCCTTGCGCTCAGTCGACCTCGCGACCGGCGAACCCGCCCAAACTCGATACCAGCGCTCCGACGTGTGCGCGGTCCCAGCCGCCTCGATCGTGGGCGAGGCCATGGTTGCCTGGATCTTGGCCAACGCGCTGCTGCAGAAACTCGGCGGCGATAGCGTAGAAGAGATGAGGAAACGGCGCCGCTGAGACGCCCATTGAACCGCACGATGGTAGGAGATCGGAACCAGCAACGGAATCTGATTGTCACTGGCTTCATGGGCACGGGCAAGAGCGTGGTCGGTCGGAGGGTAGCCCAGAGGCTCGGCCGGCCTTTCGTGGATATGGACGCCATGATCGAAGCTCGAGCCGGGAAACCGGTCCCACGCATCTTCGCCGAGGACGGTGAGGCAGCTTTTCGGGAGCTGGAAAGAGCCCTGTGCCGAGAGCTGGGCAAGCGCGACGGTCTGGTCGTAGCCACGGGTGGCGGCACGTTGATTGATCCAGACAACCGTGCTCGACTGATGGAAGAAAGCACTGTCGTCTGCCTTCACGCCCGCCCTGAAGAAATCTCCCGGCGAGTCAAGGATGACGCAAGTCGCCCCCTGCTTGCCGTGGACGACCCTGGTGCCGAGATCGAGCGCCTGCTCTCCAGGCGCCAAGAAGCCTATGCCGCGCTTCCCTGGCATGTCAACACGGCTGATCTGTCTGTCAACCGCGTGATCGACCGAGTGATCGCTCTCGCGCGGGCCGACACGCTTCCCGTTCGCTTTCCTGGCGGAGCGTACAGCATTCACATTGGCCACGGACTGCTCGACCACGTCGGCGGGGCGCTGCGAGCTGCCTCGGTCCCCGCGTGGACTCGCGTGGCTCTCGTCTCCAATGATGTCGTCGCTCCGCTCTACGCCTCCACGCTCATCGAAAGCCTGTCAACCGCCTACCTTCGTCCATTCGTCTGCGTCGTTCGCGATGGCGAGCAGCATAAGACCCTCGAGTCCGTGGCGTCGCTCTACGACCGATTCCTGGCCCAGGATCTCGATCGGAGCGGGCTCGTCCTGTCCTTGGGAGGTGGGGTCACCGGGGACATAGCCGGCTTCGCAGCGGCGAGCTTCATGCGGGGCGTCCGTTTTGCCCAGGTCCCTACCACCCTCCTGGCCATGGTGGATGCAAGCGTGGGCGGGAAGACGGGGGTCGATCTGCCTCAAGGCAAGAATCTAGTCGGCGCCTTCAAGCAGCCAGCGGCCGTGGTCGTGGATCCGCGCGTGCTTTCGACGCTCGACGCAGCTGAGGTGCGCTCCGGAATGGCGGAGGTTATCAAGCACGGCATCATTGGCGCGCCGGGCCTGTTCGACGAGCTGGAGACAGGAGCGCCAGGACCGCGTTCACGCAGCAAAGGAAGACAGGGTGCCAGGCGTGTCCAACATCGTTTGCGCCTCGAGATATCCCCCAAACTGATCGCCCGCGCGCTGCGCGTCAAAATCGAGATCGTGGAGGAGGATCCCTACGAGCAAGGCCGACGAGTCGAGCTCAATCTGGGTCACACCGTCGGCCACGCCGTCGAGAAGCTCAGCGGCTACGAGCTCAGCCACGGCGATGCAGTGAGCATTGGCATGGCCGCTGCAGCGCGCATCTCCGGCAGGTTAGGCCGAGCCGAGACAGGGCTTTCCGACCGAATCGAGGCCGTGCTGGCGTCGTGGGACCTGCCTGTGCGCCTGCCAGGCCGGGAACCCCGCTCGTTCCGGGCGGAGAGCATCTGGAGGGCAATGGCCCACGATAAGAAACGTCGCGGTGATACGCTTCGATGGGTACTGCCTACGCATGTTGGAGAAGTAGCGATCAGCGACGACGTCCCGAAAAAGGTGGTGCTGGCCGTACTCAGGGAATTAGGGGCGGCCTAGCGGCTTTCACCGCATCCACTATATGCTACAATCTTCGTTCGATCACGCAATGATCCACGAATACGGGAGGATGAAGATGTCCGAGTTGCAGATTCTGGTGCTGCATGGGCCCAATCTCAACCTGCTCGGGTACCGGGAGCCCCAAACGTACGGTCGCGTGACGCTGAAGGAGATCAACGCTGCTCTGCGAGAAGCTGCCCGCGAGCGAGGCGTGGAAACGCGGATCGTGCAGTCCAACCACGAGGGCGTCCTCATCGATACGTTGCACGAGGCCCGAGACCGAGTAGGTGGGATTCTCATCAACCCGGCCGGGCTCACTCATACCAGCGTGGCCCTGCTGGACGCAATCGCCGCCGTAGCACTCCCGACCATTGAGATACATCTCTCGAACATTCATGCTCGCGAACCGTTCCGGCGGCAGTCACTCATGGCCCCAGTGTGCCTGGGGCAGATCTGTGGCTTCGGCTGGCGCAGCTATCTACTTGCCTTGACGGCCCTGATCGACCACCTT
>JASFVD010000192.1:0-5332 GCA_050050015.1 Anaerolineae bacterium
GGTGTGCATTCCCAACTGCGACAAGATCGTACCCGGGATGCTGATGGCCGCCGCGCGGTTGAACGTGCCTGCGCTCTTTGTGAGTGGCGGTCCGATGATGGCGGGCCGCCACGAGGGCGAGCACCTGGATGTCAAGACCATGTTCGAGGCAGTGGGTCAAGTGCAGGCCGGACGCATGACGGTCGACGCGCTGAGGACGCTGGAGTTAAAGGCCTGTCCGGGGTGCGGCTCGTGCGCTGGGCTGTTCACGGCGAACACGATGAACTGCCTGACCGAGGCCCTGGGCATGGGGCTGCCGGGGAACGGCACGGTGCCGGCGGTGACAGCGGGTCGACTCCGGCTGGCGAAGAGGGCCGGCGCGGGTATCATGAACCTGGTCGAGCGCGCCATCCGCCCGCGGGACGTCATGACGGAGGCGGCATTCGAGAACGCTATCGCCGTCGATATGGCCATTGGCGGGTCGACGAACACAGTGCTCCACCTCCCAGCCGTGGCCCACGAGGCTGAGGTGTCGCTGCCTCTGAACACGTTCGACGCCGTCAGTGCCGGGACGCCCTACCTTGTGAAGCTTAGCCCTTCCGGCCCCCACCACATGGAGGATCTCGACGAGGCAGGCGGCATTCCGGCGGTGATGGCGGAGCTTTCGCGCGGCGGGCTGCTTCACGGCGACGTTCTCACCGTGACGGGCGCGACGCTGAAGGAGAACGTGAAGGGGGTGACGCGCAGAGACGTCGGCCCGGACTACGTGATCCGGCCCCTTGAGAAGCCGCATAGTGCCAGCGGGGGCATCGCCGTGCTGCGGGGGAATCTGGCGCCCGACGGCGCTGTGGTGAAGGCCGGGGCGGTCAGCCCGAAGATGGCATCGCACCGCGGTCCGGCCCGGGTGTTCGACGGCGAGGAGCCGGCGATGGAGGCCATCCTCGCAGGGGAGATCGCGGCCGGGGACGTCGTCGTGATCCGCTACGAGGGTCCGCGGGGCGGACCGGGGATGCGGGAGATGCTGATGCCCACGTCGGCCCTGGCGGGAATGGGGCTCGACGAGGACGTGGCGCTGGTGACCGACGGGCGATTCTCCGGCGCCACGCGGGGCGCCTCAATCTGTCACGTCTCGCCGGAGGCGGCGGCGGGAGGTCCCATCGCGCTGGTGGAGGATGGGGACCAGGTGGCCTTGGACATCCCTGATAAGCGGCTGGAGGTCCGGGTGAGTGAGGACGAGCTGACCCGCCGGCGGGAGACCTGGCGCGCCCCCGAGGTGGGCGAGCCCCGCGGATACCTGGCCCGTTACGCGGCCATGGTCTCCTCGGCCAGCGAGGGCGCCATTCTGAGATAGGCGTCGGCCCGGCTGCCCTCCGGCGAGCTACGTTCCAGGGCCTCGCCCACGCCGGCATCTGTGCGGCGTGCAACTCCCGTGGGGTGAGGTGCGTAATAAGGTAGCGAGATCAGTGCGTTGCGAGGAGACCGACGTGTCGATACGCAGCGCCGGACGACCAAGGAAAGGCCGAACAAGGAGGATAGTATGGAGTACGGAGAGATTCTCACCCGCGCTTTTACCATCATCTGGGAGAACAAGTTTCTGATTCTCCTCGGGGTGATCGTGGCCCTGGGGAGCGGCGGAAGGGGGTTCAACGGCACGGGGAACATCGATCTGCCCTCTGGAGACGAGGATTTCGACTTCGACGGGGACCGATGGGACCTGCCGAAACTTCGCGGGCGGCTCGGCCTGGGCGAGGTGGCGATCATCACGATTATCCTCGTGCTCGCCAGCCTGGCGCTCGTGGTAGGGATCGTGTTTTGGGTCGTCTCCACCATAGCCAGGGGAGGGTTGATCGCCGGGGCCAGTACCATCGACGGCGGTGGTGCGTCGACCTTCGCTGCGGCCTGGAACTCGGGATGGGAGAGGGGGTGGCGTCTGCTGGGCATCGGCATCCTCCCGGCGATTCCTGGCTTCTTCCTGATCATCGCCGCCCTCGGAGCACTGGGGGTGTTCGCTGGCGTGTACGGCCTCTTCGGTGAACTGGCCCTCCTGCCATCGGGCGCCGGGCTGGGAGTCCTCTTCGCGGCCCTAGTCTGCATTCTGGTGCCCATCACGCTGGTGCTGAATCTGCTACGCACGTTCGCCAACCGGGCCTGTATGCTGGAGGACCTCGGGGTGATTGCGGCATACCGCCGGGGCCTGAACGTGCTCGTAGAGAACATCGGGCCGGCGGTGATCCTCTTCGTGCTCCAGGTGGTGATCAACGTCGTGCTCGGGGTGGCCCTGTTCCTGCCTGGACTCGTGATGGTGCTCTGCTGCATCCTGTGGCCGCTCCTCCTGGCGATCGAGGGGATGAAGACGAGCTACTTCTCGACGCTCTGGACGCTGGCCTGGCGCGACTGGACGGGCCTGGGACATGCCGGAGTGGTGCGACCTGAGGCGCCTGCGGCGAGCGGCGTGTAGACACCGCCGGGCGCTGCACATGCACGACCCTGACCATTCGACGCCGGGTGTTCTGCCCTAGAAAGAACCCCGCAGCTCTCTGCGGGGTTCTTCACTTCGCCATCAGGGTTCTGTCATTTTCCGAAATCGCATTGGGTGTCTGGTAGCCACACAGGAGAGCCACGCACGTCAACGCTAGCATCGCTGACAACGGATGCCGTTCTCCTGGGTCATCCTGTGTATCAGGAACCTCTTGAAGTTCTGAATAGAGCGGCGGAATCTCCTGCCGCCCCAAGAAAGGATCTATGGACGTAGTCGCCTCTTCTCGGCTGAATATATGCCCTGATCCTACCATTCCCGATCGCATATTGCGGTCAGTGCTGAGGCCTACGTGAGTCGCAGGAGAAGAACAACGTCGTGCGGTCGCAACCCCTTCTCTGCAACTTCTCGTTGCAGGTGTAGGCAAGCTAGAAAAACGACGAAGCCCTGGCGCCGAGAGTGTCCTTGACAGCGGCGGGCGGCCTGGAGTATAATTCGGTGTAGCGACGGATCGCGCCACGTCATCGAGCAGCACCAGCGCCGTATCTCATTCAGGCCTTTGGACGCGCTACCATCGCCACCCGGTCGTCGGCTATGGGAAGCCGACCTACGTGTGTGGTGACATTGATCATCCGTATCGGCACGTGTGGCTCACCCCAGCCGACTCTCAGCCTGACATGGTCGGGCCCTCGACCGTGGGCCGTGGGGCAGGTTTCGATACCTGCCGGAACTCAACAAGGTCCAGACAACCAGAGCCACACAGGGGCCATGCCACGATGCGCTCGGACAAGACCTGTCGGATGGCTCGTGAATCAGTAAGGCAGGCTTCCATACCTGCCGAATTCCTTGCAGCGTGGTTAGAGCGCCAGGTCGCCGGTCCCTTGGCGAACCGTGTCACGCGACCCAATACGGCGTGCATCACGTAGAACTGCCGTTGTCGGAGGGATGCCTCGACGTGTCGACTCCACTGCCTTCAGCTCTGGCCGGGTCCGGGGGCTGGTTGGGCCCGAGACCCTGAAGAGTGAGTAGAGGTAGGATGACCGATCAGGAATCCCCTGCCGCCCCGCTAGTCGTCGACGGGCTCACATTCAAGTACCGAGCGCGCCCGGACCCGGCGGTCCGTGACGTCTCGTTCGAGCTGCGGCAAGGCGAGCTGCTGCTCGTGGCCGGCACGAGCGGCTGTGGGAAGACCACCCTCATTCGCTGCATCAACGGTCTGATCCCCCGCAGCTACAAGGGCGACTTGAGCGGTCAGGTGCTCGTCGACGGCAAGGAGGCGTCGCAGATGCCCCTCTCGCGCCTGTCGCAGCACGTCGGCACCGTATTGCAGGACCCCGAGCGGCAGATCCTCGGCGCCCACGTCTACACCGAAGCGGCCTTTGGTCTGGAGAATCTGGGGCTGCCAGAGGACGAGATTCGCGAGCGGGTGGAGGAGACGCTTGACTATCTGCGCATCTCTCACCTGCGACATCGCGAGACATTCTACCTCTCCGGCGGCGAGAAGCAGAAGATCAGCCTCGCCGGCGTGCTGGCGATGCGGCCGAACATCCTCCTGCTCGACGAACCCCTGGCCAGCCTCGATCCCGCCAGTGCTCAGGAAGCGATGGCGCTCTTCCGCCGTCTGGCCGACGAGGGGATCAGCATCCTGCTGGTCGAGCATCGTGTGGAGGACGTGCTAGGAATCCATCCGGATCGCGTCCTCTTCATGACGGACGGCACGATCACATACGCCGGCCCTGCGGATGGTCTGGCGGAGGTCGTCGACTACCGCCAGGTCAAGCTGCCCGCGCCCGCCGTGATGGAGCAGGCAGCAGACGTCCCGGTGCCCATCCTGGAGCCCGCGGTCAGCCCTAACGGACGCGAGCCCCTGGTCACGTTCAGGGACGTCTCGTTTGCTTACGAGAACGGGCCTGAGGTGATCCAGGATGTTGACCTGAGCATCCGTCAAGGAGACATCGTGGCCCTCCTTGGGGCCAACGGCGCCGGTAAGACCACGTTGGTCAAGCACGCCATCGGGCTGCTCAAGCCGAAGCGCGGGAGCGTGCTGGTCGAAGGGCGTGATACGCGGCAGTTGAGCGTGGCGGAGATTGCGCACACGTTGGGGTACGTCTTCCAGAGCCCCAGCCACATGCTCTATGCGCCGAGTGTGCGGGAGGAGCTCGCCTTTGGCCCGGAGAACATCGGCTACGATGATGAGACGGTCGAGAAAGGGGTGGAGGAGGCCATAGATTCCCTCAACCTCCGGGGCCTGGAGGACTACCCGCCGCTATCACTGTCGTTCGGCCAACAGAAGCGCGTCAGTATCGGGGCCATCCTGGCCATGCGCTCCCGCATCCTGGTGATGGACGAGCCTACGGCCGGGCAGGACTATGGGAACTACATGGCTTTCATGGACTCGATTCTGCAGACGCCTGGCTTGTCTGCCATTCTCTTCATCACCCACGACCTCGACCTGGCCATCTGCTACGCCAACCGGGTCATCTTGATGCACGAGGGGCAGATTGCCGGCGACGGCCCGCCGTCCGACGTTCTAGCTGATCTCGACCTGTTGAGACAATGCCGACTCGTGCCGACGTCACTGCTGGAGGCCAACCTGGAGTACCTGTCGCGGACGGGACGCTTCATGTCGGCCGAGGCGTTGGCCCGGGTTATTCACGACGATCGTGGAGCACATCATCACAGATGAGTGGACTCCGTGCAGCTGCCGTGCCGGGGGAGGGACGTGGCGCCTGCACGTTGATTGAAGGGCTAACTCAAACCCTCACAAGACAAGGAGGTACGAAATGACTGTGCAGCCCGGCAGCAACCGAACTCTCGTCTGGTTCATCGTACTGGTCGTCTTCGTGGTGTTGTTGGCTCTGGCCAGCATCTTCACTG
>JASFVD010000193.1:0-5327 GCA_050050015.1 Anaerolineae bacterium
CTGCACTGCTGGCGTGCGGCGTGACCTGTTGGATCACGTTTCAGGCTTTGATCAACGTGGGAGTCGTCACTGGGCTGCTTCCCTTCACGGGGATGGCGCTGCCGTTCATCAGTTGCGGCGGCTCGGGCATGGTGACTTCAATGGCTGGTGTGGGGTTGTTGCTGAGCGTGTCGCGTGGCCGGGGCCCCATCAGGCAATCTGGTGAGCGGGAGGGTGGTCGTCAGTATGCGAGTCTGGATCGCCGGTGGGGGGACCGGGGGGCACGTGTATCCCGGTCTCGCGGTCGTGCAGGCGCTTCGCGCCGCGGATGAACCGGATGTCACCTACGTTGGGGAACAGGGAGGCATTGAAGAGACGCTAGCCTCGCGGGCGAATGTACCCTTTGTGGGCATCCCGGCCGGCGGAGTCCACGGAGTGGGGCCCGGGAAGGCAGCAAAGAACATTTCCAAGTTGATACGGGGTTGGTGGGGTGTCTTCAGGCTTGGGCGTGGGGAACGTCCGTCGGCACTCTTCGCAACTGGCGGCTATGCCAGCGTTCCCGTGGCATTGGCGGCCTGGATGTTGCGGGTGCCCATTCTCGTGTTCCTTCCGGATGTGGAGCCGGGATTGGCTGTCCGCTTCATCGCTTGTCTGGCGTCGAAGGTTGCCGTGACCGTGGAGGACTCACGAGCCTATTTGCGTGACCACAAGGTCGTCGTTACAGGTTACCCGGTCCGACGGGATTTCCATGGCATCGACCCACTGGAGGCGCGGAAGGCGTTGGGGTTGGCGCAGGCTGCCCCGGTCCTTCTCGTGATGGGAGGGAGCCGAGGAGCACGAAGTATCAACGTAGCGCTGGGGCGAAATCTGGAGCACGTCTTGGAGATGACGCAGGTGGTGCACTTGAGCGGACAGCTGGATTGGCCTAGGGTGCGCGAGCTGAGAGACACTCTCTCAGGGGCCCTGCGGGGGCGCTACGTTGCGCTCCCCTATCTCCACGAGATGGGATATGCTCTTGCCTCGGCTGATCTCGCGCTCTGTCGGGCGGGAGCGTCAGCGCTGGGGGAGTTACCGTTTTTCGGGTTGCCGTCCGTCCTCGTTCCGTACCCGCACGCATGGCGCTACCAGCGGGTGAACGCAGAATGGCTTGCGGGACGCGAAGCTGCGGTTGTGCTCAAGGATGAACTGCTGGACGATGAATTGCTTCCGACTCTGCGGCGGCTTCTGACCGACGAGAACCGGCTGGAGCGGATGGCGGGTCGAGCGCGTGCACTATCTCGGCCCGACGCGGCAGCACGCTTGGCGGAGACCCTGCTAACACTACCATAGGTTGGTGCTATATGGTGCCTTTGGATACAGCTTTGTTTGCCTTCGTCCTGCTGTTTGGCTTGATGGGGGCCCTGCGAGGATGGTCAAAGGAGATGCTCGTCCTGTTCAGCGTCATTCTGGCGCTGGCTATGCGGCTCATCTTTGGTCAATACGTTCCGGTTGCCAAGGATTTCTTTGACCGTCCGCCCGTGGAACAGTTCTACCTGTATTCAGGATTGATTGTTCTGATGGCTGTCGGCGGCTACGCTGGACCTGCGGTCTCTGGGCGACTGGCTAGCGTCTCCGCGCGGGAGAAGCTCCAGGATGTCTTGTTGGGTTTCATCATCGGGGCGCTAAACGGTTTCTTGATTGTGGGTTCAATCTGGTACTTCCTGGATGCTGCCGGCTATGGCATCCTGGGAATCGCTCCGCCGCCGCCGGACTCGATGGCCGCGGCATTCGCTGCAACGTACCTGCCGCCTCTGTGGCTGTCTGATGCAGTGCTGCTGACGGCCTTTTCGTTTGCATCGGTCTTCGTCATTATCGTGCTGGTCTAGCCCGCTCGATCGTGGCACATCCTTACCGAGTTGAGCTAGTTTGGAACGGGCATCCACCGTTGAGGACGATGCTCACCTTATGTCTAGACTGAAAAGTAAGCACATCCATTTCGTTGGTATTGGTGGAGCTGGTCTGTCCGCCATCGCGCGGGTGCTCCTCGAGCAGGGTGCACGAGTGTCTGGCTCTGATCTGGAACTCTCGCCTGTTGCCCAGGCGCTGGCGCGGGATGGAGCCGACGTCTTTGAGGGCCACGATGCCGGTAACGTGAACGGCGTCGACGTGGTTGTGGCTTCGTCGGCGGTACCTGACGATAACGTGGAAGTTCAGGCCGCCCGTGCGGCAGGCGTTCCCCTGCTGAGACGTCCAGCCTTTCTGCGTCACATGATGAAGCACAAGCGAGGAGTGGCAGTGGCTGGCACACACGGCAAGACGACGACGACGGCGATGATTTCGACGATCCTTATGGAGGCTAAGCTCGATCCAACCTTCATCGTGGGCGGCGTGCTGGTCGATCTCAAGACGAACGCTAGGGCTGGCGCCGGTCCACTGTTCGTCATAGAGGCTGACGAATACGAGAGGACGTTCCTGAGTCTGGACCCTTACGTGGCTGTTATCACGAACGTCGAACACGACCATCCAGACTGCTATCCCACCCTGGAGGACTGCCAGGCTGCGTTTGAATCGTTCGCCGCTCTAGTTCCCGAGGAGGGCCTGCTGGCTGTCTGTGAGGATGACCCCGTGGCGCGCGCCATCGGGAGACGCCGGGAGCGCGACACGTCCGTCAGGTCCTTTGGACTGGAAGAAAGTGCAGCCTGGCGAGCTGAAGAGGTGCGGCCCAATTTCGCCGGCGGCATCGATTTTTTGGCAGCCCATGAAGGGGAAACACTCGGCCTGGTGCGCTTGCGAGTCCCGGGGGCTCACAATGCCTCCAACGCGATGGCCGCGCTGGCGACGACGGATTTCCTCGGGATTTCCTTTCCGGTGGCCAGAGAGGCCCTCAGGGGCTTCCGCGGAGTTGCTCGTCGGTTCGAGGTCAAGGGCGAGGACGGCGGAGTGGTCGTGATCGACGACTATGCTCATCACCCCACTGAGATTCGCGCCACGCTTCGGGCTGCGAAAGAGCGTTTTTCGGACAGGCGAATCTGGGCAGTCTGGCAACCGCATACATACAGCCGGACGAGAGAATTGTTGGAAGGGTTCGCGGTGGCTTTTGTGGATGCGGACCGTGTTATTGTGTTGCCCATCTACGCAGCTCGCGAGATCGACTCACTGGGCGTGACGGCTGATAGTGTCGCAGAGGCGATGGATCACGCCGACGTAAGAGCGTCGGTCTCCTTGGAGCAAGCTGTGGAATTCCTAGCACGCGCCGTGCGGCCGGGCGACGTGGTGCTGACTCTCGGCGCGGGTGACGGCTACGTCGTAGGAGAGCGGCTGCTGGCCGAACTGGGAGGGCGGGCAGATGCAGATGACTGAGAAGACGCCCGGGAAAGAACAGAGTTGCGGGAAGCTGACCAACCGGCTGCAGGCAGTCAGACAGCGCAAACAAGGCCGGTGCACCGTGGCCTGTGATGTCCTGGCGTTGAAGATGAGCGTGCTGGAGTCTAGGCGGAGGCGTGAGCGCGAAGACTGAGCTCCCCTCTAGGTCGGCAGTGAAAGTCAGAATGGAACAGGCCGGACAGGATGCGCTCGCTGAGTCCTTGGCCCCGGCGGTCCGACGCTCAGTGCCTCTTGCGGAGTTCACGGCGATTCGCGTGGGCGGGCCCGCTGACCTGCTGATCGTCGTCAACAGCGTGGATGAGCTAATCGGAGCGGTGAGCGAGGCGCGACGGCACGGGGTAGCTTACCGAGTTCTGGGAGGCGGATGCAACGTTCTCGTCGCGGACGAGGGAGTGCGAGGTCTGGTGATCATCAACAGGGCGTCGGCCATTTCCTGCGAGGATCGCTCGGTGACGGCCGAGTCAGGAGCAGGCTTATCAGCGCTGGCGCGGCGAACCGTAGACTGCGGGTTGGCTGGCATGGAGTGGGCCAGCGGTCTGCCTGGAACCGTTGGTGGAGCTATTGTCGGGAATGCCGGCGCCTTCGGAGGTGACGTTGGCGAGACGCTGCGGAGTGCATTGATTCTGGAGCACGGTCGTGACACGGTCGAGAGGGACAACGAGTGGTTTGACTTTGAATATCGCGGCAGTCGGCTGAAGTGCGAGGCGGGAACGGATCGCGTACTACTGTCAGCCACGTTTGACTTGGAGCCCGGCGAGAAGGACCGGCTGCAGGCGCGATCGGAGGAGGTGCTGAGGAGGCGCCGGGCGCGACAGCCCTCCGGTCCGACGCTGGGTTCAACGTTTAAGAACCCAAGAGATCGGTATGCCGGGCGGCTCATCGAGTTGGCAGCCCTGAAGGGGTATCAGGTAGGTGGCGCTCGAGTCTCGGAGAAGCACGCCAACTTCATTCTAAACACAGGCGACGCCTCGGCCCAGGATGTGATGGCCCTCATCCGGCACATCCAACTTGAGGTGGATCGGCAGTTTGGAGTGAAGCTTGTCTTGGAGATCGAGTTACTGGGATGGTGAGGGTGTCCGCTTGTCGGCAGAGGAGGCCTCAGTGAGAAGCAAGATTCGTGTGGGGATCATCTTCGGGGGGCGCTCGGGAGAGCATGAAGTGTCGCTCCAGTCCGCCCAGTCGGTGATGAACGCGATCGACAAGGATAAGTACGAGGTTGTGCCTGTGGGCATCACCAAGGACGGTCGATGGATTGCATCGGGTGATCCCATGCGAGCTCTTCTGTCCGGAGATGCCACCGCCAGCCATCCTGCCACCCTGATGAGCGATCCCGGTCGAAGCCACCTGATGCGTCTGGATGAAACAAACGAGGCGATCCGAGTGACCCGGCTTGCGGAGTTAGACGTCATCTTGCCAGTGCTGCATGGGCCGTACGGGGAGGATGGGACAGTGCAGGGTCTGCTCGAATTAGCCGGGCTTCCGTACGTTGGTGCCCAAGTGACTTCCTCGGCCGTAGCGATGGACAAAGCCATCTTCAAGGACGTGATGCGAGCGCACGGTATCCCCACAGTGGACTACCTGATGATCAAGCGAAAGACATGGCGTGCGGAGCCAGAGACGGTTCTCGGCCAAATTCAAGATCGATTTGAGTATCCCGTGTTCACCAAACCCGCCAATCTCGGGTCGAGTGTCGGCATCGCTAAGTGCTGCGATCGGGCACAGCTGGTGGCCGGGCTGCAGGATGCGGCCCGGTACGACCGGAAGTTGTTGATCGAGCCAGCAGTGCCGGACGCGCGAGAGATCGAGGTCAGTGTGCTGGGCAATGACGAACCTGTGGCTTCTCTGCCGGGAGAGATCATTCCCAGCCGGGAGTTCTACAGCTACGAGGCCAAGTATATAGATGACGGGGAGGATGCCTCTGACTTGCTGATTCCTGCGCCGCTCTCTGGGAACGTGACGGAGTGTGTGCAGGATCTGGCTGTGCA
>JASFVD010000194.1:0-5309 GCA_050050015.1 Anaerolineae bacterium
CCTCCGCACACTCCGGCCACAATGGCGTTCTGCCGTCGCAGTTTGTTCTTCTCAGCCACTGTTCCTCAGTCTCCTTCTGGATAACCCCACGAACCTGGTACCATCAATACGTGCGAAGGCCTGGGATGTCTCACTCAGAACCAATAACCAATCGCGACAGTTGGGGCAGTTTTTCGACGGCTCAGGCCGATCGATCATCAAACATTGGGATGGTGCCGCCAGAAGGTTGCTGGAAGACGACGCCATAGTAGTGAGCCTGGGGGATAGTGTCCGTCTCTACGGTGAACGCGGACGTTTCCCCGGGTGAGAGGACGCGGCGGCCGATGGGCGCGCGGCTCGACGTGATCACTGCCGGGTCAGCGTCGTACAGGCTGATGACCACGACCGTGTCCTCCATGGTCGTGTCGGAGATGTTCTTGATCTGGCCCTGGAACATGAAGGTTCTATTGTCTTCCACTCTCTCGTAGTCTATCGACACGAGTGCCAATTGGACCTGTTCCTCCCGCGGTTCGACTGGTGGTCTGAAGATGAGCCCACGCTCATCTTGGCCGTCCACGACGCCGGTCAGGAGACCGGCCACCGCGGCGACCAGTGCCAGGGCGGCCAGGAGAAGTCCGACAGACCTCATCGCCAGCTCCTTGGCTGGCTTCTTGACAGGCAGGAAATCTGCATGGGTGGGCGCCAACGGCCTGCCACAGTAGGGACAGAGATGTAGGTCGTCTTCTGGCACCCGTCTTCCGCAGCTTGGGCACGTCCTCATCATGCCCTTTTCTTCTCCTCTCGCCGTCAGGCGAGCTTCCTCAATCCGACTCAATCGCGTCTCCACGCGGGCCAACTGCGCTTGCTGGTGGCGCAGGCGTTCCTGGATCTCGATTCTCTTGAGGCGCAGCATGCCCCGCAACTCAGCCAAGGGCAGACCACCTTCCAAGAGCTGACCAATCTGTTTCAATGAGAGGCCCAGGTCCTTCAGCGCCAGGATCTGGGAGATTCTGGGCACCTGATGAGGGGAATAGTAGCGGTAGTTGGTCGAAGGGTCGATGTAGTCAGGCTTGAAGAGCCCGATCCTGTCGTAGTAGCGGAGCGTCTTTGCGGGAACCTCGCTGATCTCAGCGAACTCGCCGATCGTGAACAGATCACTGGGTATTTGCCGTCGCATCCTGCTTCCCCCTAGCCCTCACTTCTATTATACACCTTCCAGTAACTGGAGAGTCAAGGGATTGGTCGACCTTCGGAGCGTGAGGATGCCCGGATCTGAACTCAGGCGTCCGAGAGCGTCCGAAACCCATTGACACAGCCCCTCTCTTGTGATATACTGACTGGTAGTCAGTTACTGACCGTCGGTTACCCTAGGGAGCGTGCGTGTGACCACTCGGGCGCGTCGCGAACGCGAGAAGCGAGAGCGCCGGCAATCCCTCCTCCAGGCAGCCCGGGAGACGTTCTTCGAGAATGGTTTCCACCAAGCCACGGTGGATAGCGTGGCCGAGCGCGCCGAGGTCAGTAAGGGAACTGTCTACCTCTACTTCGAGAGCAAGGAGGCCCTCCTTGCTCATCTGCTCCTAGAGGGCCTCGAGGAACTGGTCACCGTTCTGGATCGAGCGTATACGGCTACGGCCGACCTCCCTGCTGATGAGCAACTCGCGTTACTTGGTGAAGCGTATCTCGACTTCTTTCGCAGGGATCCCCAGTATTTCCCCTTTCTAATGGCCATGGATCGTGGACGGTTCCAGAAGGCCATCTCCCCGCAGCTCTACCAGGAGATCTTGGAGGCCAGCCTGGAGGGGCTCAGTCTTGCTGTGAAAGTTGTGGATCGCGGGCGGCAGCAAGGTGTATTCTGGTGCAGTGACGCGCAGAGGGCGGCTTGTGTCTTCTGGGCATCGCTGAACGGTGTGCTGCAGCTGATGGGCCATCCTCTGCGGCGAGAGATGGTGGGCGTGAGCGAGGACACTCTCTGTCGGGCGAGTGTCGAGACGGTGATTCGCGGGCTGAAGACGAATTCGCAGGAAGCGGAACGGCCTATCTCTGGATCGTGACTTCATTGGATGCAAAGGAGGCTAGGATGAAAGACGTAGTGATCGTCAGCGGGTGTCGCACGGCGATCGGCAAGCACGGCGGAGCCTTCCGTGATATCCCTGCCCAGGATCTGGCTGCGACCGTGCTTGAGGAAGCCGTCAGGCGAGCCGGGATCGACTCGAGCATCATTGACGACGTGATTGTGGGCTGCATCGGCCAGCAGAGCGACGCGCCCAACATCGGCCGCGTAGCGGC
This sequence comes from Anaerolineae bacterium, assembly GCA_050050015.1. Taxonomy (GTDB): domain Bacteria; phylum Chloroflexota; class Anaerolineae; order B4-G1; family B4-G1; genus SKLM01. The sequence continues at coordinate 2,266 of JASFVD010000194.1, forward strand.
CTTGAAGGCCGGGATACCGAGCCACGTACCTGGCTACACAGTGCAGCGCAACTGCGTGTCCGGCACGATGGCCATCAGCAACGCCTGCCAGGCGATCCAGGCGGGAGACGGCGAGGTGTTCCTATGCGGAGGCGTTGAGAGCATGTCTACCGCCCCCTATGTGGTTCGCGGTGCCCGTTGGGGCCTCAAGCTGCGACACGATACGTTTGTGGACACTCTCTGGGAGGGCCTAACCGATCCCGTCTGTGGCGAGATCATGGGGCGGACGGCGGAAAACCTGGCGATGATGTACGACATCAGCCAGGAGGAACAGGACGAGTACGCCGTCAAGAGCCACCAGAAGGCCTTCCGCGCCACGCGTATGGGCAAATTCCGTGACGAGATCGTCCCCTTCCGGGTGATCAAGCGGGTGGCGGGCAAGGAGGTGGCTCACGAGGATATTGTGGAGGACGAGTGCATCAACCCTGGGCTGACCGTGCAGAAAGCCGCTCTCTACCCCAACGTGTTCAAGAAAGGGGGCTCCGTAACGCCTGCGAATGCGTGCCCCATCTCGGATGGTGCCGCAGCCGTCGTCGTCATGTCCGCTGAGAAGGCGGAAGACCTCGGTGTCGAACCGCTGTGCACGATCCGTAGCTACGCATACGCCGGTCTTCCGCCAGACATCATGGGCCTTGGCCCCGCGTATGCGACGCCGATGGCATTGGAGCGGGCCGGTCTGGCGCTCAATGACGTCGACCTGATCGAGCTCAACGAGGCGTTCGCCGCACAGGTGCTGGCTGTGGGAAGAGAACTCGAGGATCGCGGCTGGGACTGGGAGAAGGTCAACGTCAACGGAGGTGCCATCGCGCTGGGGCATCCCGTAGGATGTACCGGAACGCGTTTCGTCGTCACGTTGCTCTATGAGATGATGAGGCGAGATGTCCCTTTAGGGCTCGCCACCGCCTGCGTTGGCGGCGGTCTGGGCGGGGCGATGATTATCGAGCGCGAGGTGTGAGGAGGACAGCCATGGCAGACGTTTCCATGTGGCAGGACGAGGGCACGAGGCAGGACTTCATCAACCGGAGCAAGGAAGTCCTAGAGAAGATAGAAGGAAAGCTGGAAGGACAGAAGGATGCCGTGATCGTCGCGGTAGAGCCTGAGAGCGGAGACTATTTCGTGGGCAAGACCCTTGGTAAGGCAAACCGCGCGGCGTTCGAGCGATATCCTGACCAATGGGTCTATTTCGCTCGACTGGACAAACCTGACGCGGCGATCCCGCTGCCGACGTGGTGAGCCCCTGTATGACAGGAATGTCCGACACTTGACGACCGTGGTGCCCGCATGCGGAATGGGACGAAGCGCGTAAGGCGTCGGATGTACGCGACGCACGTGTTGCCTCGTCGCGCACCACCGGTCACCGGATGCAAAGCCGCTTCTCACAGGGCCCTGAGCTAGAGACGAGCATAGAGGAGGGAGTCGATTATGTACATCTTCAAGGCCGGCGTTGTTGGTGCTGGCACGATGGGGGGCGAGATTGCCCAGGTGATTACCTATGCTGGCCTACCGGTGGTGATGAAGGACATCGATCAGGACATGCTCGACATGGGCATGGAGAAGATCCGATCGATCTACCAGCGGCGGGTCGACAAAGGAAAGATGAGCGTCCAGGACATGGAATCGAAACTCGACTTGGTGACCGGCACGCTTTCCTACGACGAGTTCAGTGACGTGGACATAGTGATTGAGGCCGTGCCGGAGAAGATGGCGACTAAGAAGCAGGTTTTCCATGAACTGGAGGAGGCTTGTCCAGAGCAGACGATACTTGCCAGTAACACGTCTGCGCTCTCTATTTCAGAAATGGCCGCTGCCACCGGCAAGCCCCACAAAGTCATCGGGATGCACTTCTTCAACCCCGCTCACGTGATGAAGCTGGTCGAGGTCATCCCCGGTCTCGACACCGGGCGGGCGGCGCAGGATGATGTGGTGATGTTCGCCGAAACCCTGCGCAAGATACCCGTCGTCGTTCAGGAGTGCCCTGGCTTCTTGGTCAACCGACTCCTCATGCCTTATCTCAACGAGGCGACGCTGGCGCTTGAGGAGGGGGCAGCCACGGCCACGGAGATCGACAAGGCCGTGGTCGAGTGGGGGATGCCGATGGGCCCCTTCACGCTGATGGACATGCTGGGCATCGATGTGTGCGCCGACGTCGGTGAGTATCTCTACTCCGAGTACGGAGAGAGGATGACTCCTGCTCGCCTGTTCGAGGGATTGCTTGAGGCTGGGCGGTTGGGCGAGAAGAGCGGCGTGGGTTTCTACGATCACCCCGGTGGCGAATCCGACGAGGTCCGGCGGATGATCGAAGGCTTGCAGGCATCGGGCGAAGTCGAGACTGGCACCTCGTTCTCCGTCGAACGGGTGATGTATCCTCTGATCAATGAGGCGGCGCAATGTGTGCTGGAGAGCGTGGCCACCATGACGGACATCGACATGGCGATGGTCGCCGGCACCGGTATGACCTACGAAGGTGATCGCGTGGGACCGCTGGTCATCGCCGATAGGATTGGGCTGGATGAGATTGTGGAGACATTGCGAGCGCTTGAGGATGAATTCGGCCCTCGCTTCCGCCCAGCTCGCCCACTGCGACTGCGTGCCCGGGCCGGGCACCTTGGCGTGAAGACCGGCAAGGGCTTCTACGAGCATACGTAGGTGAGTGAGGCAGGGCCTGGACCAAAGATAGCGATGCGTCGGCAGCCCCGTGGGTTATTGGCGCGTCCCGCCTGACGTCGACACGGCTGACGGTCAACGGGTCCTCCGGCAAGCCAATCTACCTGCGGGCAAACATATCGACATAGGGGGAAGACAATGGGAGAATGGGAGAACATCCGAACGGAAGTTGAAGATCGCGTAGCCTTGCTGACCATCGATCACCCGCCGGTCAACTCCTTCAACAAGCAGGTGGTGACCGAGCTTGACGAGGCCATCGACGAACTGATGGGGGACGACGACGTCAAGGCCATTGTGATCACGGGAGGCGGCACCAATGCCTTCGTAGCAGGCGCGGATAT
>JASFVD010000195.1:0-5308 GCA_050050015.1 Anaerolineae bacterium
GAAGCCCTCACCGACCTTCATCGTCCAGTCGGCGACCGTGCTGGGGGTCTGATGGGTGGCGAACAGATCGGTCATCACCTGCCTTTCCCCAAGGTCGTACGTGACCGGGCGCCTGCCAATCTTCCCCAGAGCCTCAAGTTGTAGACGCAACTCCTCGCGGTCCTCACGGCGGAAGGCTCCACCGGGCACAATGGGGTGGCGAGAGTTGCCGACATCGACGCCCATCATGCGGAGCCCTTCCTTGCAGGCCTGGTTAGACCCGCATCGAACCACGATGCGCACCAGTTTCTGGACGTCTTGCTGCCATTTCTGCGCGGTGGCGTGGTCACCCCTCATCGTGGCCTCATAGACCTTCTGCCAGATGTCCGGGATTAGATTGGCGCTGGCAAGAATCGCACCGTCAGCGCCCGCTCCCAAAGCTGGCTGCACCACCTCGTCGTGCCCCACGAAGATCGACACCTTCCCCTTCACCTTCTCGAAGAGAGCTTCCATGAACGGGAGGTCGCCTGAGGAGTCCTTGATGCCGATTGTGCTCTCGAAGTCGAGCAGCCCGCCCTCCGCGGTCCACCACTTGAAGTGGGTCCCCGCACACTGGGGGATGTTGTACATCACAATCGGCAACCCAATGTCATCTACCGCACGAAAGTGATCGTAGACCTCGTTGTAGGAAGGCTTGAGGTAATAGGGGGCGACGACCAATGCGCCGTGCACGCCAATGTCCTTCGCCCAGCTCGTCAGTGCCACGGTGTCTCGGGTAGAGGTGCAGCCTGTGCCTGCCAGCACAGGCACCTGGTCATCCACCTCGTCGAGGCAGATCTCGATCGCCTCTCTCCGTTCCTCCAGCGTCATGTAGGAAAACTCGCCGGTTGTGCCGCACGGCACCACCCCATCGACGTGGGGCAAGACGAACCGAATTAGCTCACGGTAGGCGTCCTCATCAACCCCGCCCCCGGGCGTGAAAGGTGTCACGAGCGCCGGGAAGATACCCTTGAACCACTCTGTCTTGTATCCCATGTCCTAGTCTCCCCCTTCCTCTGTGCCGCTTCCGTCCTGCTTTTTCCCTCTCGAGAAGGCCTGGCCGATGGCCCCGGTCGCTGCAGCGCGAACGCTCTGAGCCAGGTCGTGGCGGTCCGTCGCGCGGGGGTGAATCGTCACCAGTGCGACCATCACGTCGCTCCCGACAACGTCCAGGGGAATGACCCCTTCCGCCACGGCGTCCACGATGGCCCGCCCAAGAGCCGACTGTGCTGGGCCGTACACCATGTTTGCCTGACGCAAGTTCCTCTGAGGTAGGGTGGGCAGCAACAACGTAAACGGTCGGACTGTGAGCGCCGGCTCCAAGATAGTAGTCAACGCCTCGCGTCGATGGAATGGATAGGTCATCTGAAGTGCGTAGGCATCGCCCAGTGGCGTCTCCTTGCCCCCGGCGATCAGATCAATCTGAACCTTGTTCACACCCTGCCCAGCGTGTCCACTGCCGACGCGTAGGCCACGGTCGGCAACGTCATCCGCCGTGATCTCAAGATCTCCGAAGCGATCAGACACAGGACCATCGGGGTATTTTAAAGCAGCCCCGTCCATCGGGACCTTCTCAAGCTTCTCTAGCTCCAACTTGATCTCGGCGCGGGTTTCGTGTACCAGCGCCCCCCCGACATTCTTAAGAGGCTTGCGGGGCGGGCCCATATCCAACCCCATCATCTTCAGCGCGGCTTTGACGGCCACGCCCCCGCCATGGCGGCAGAAGATGCGCGAGAGCTTCTGCACCTCCCGCTGCTTGTCGCGCGCCTCAGCCACCCTGCCCGCGCCAACAAGCCGGATGACCTCCTGCCAGACCTCGGGATAGACCTGGGCACTCGCCAGGATCATACCGTTCACGCCGCCGGCCAGAGCAGGGAGCACGACCTCGTCATGACCAACAAAGACGTCGATCCGGTCGCCAGCGTACTCAAGAATCTCCATGGTATAGGTCAGATCACCAGACGAATCCTTGATGCCGACAACGTTCGGGAGGTCGGCCAGGTCCTCCACAACGGTCCGCGCGAGGTAACGATCCATCACCTGGGGGATGTTGTAGAGGATAATGGGTAGATCGACAGCAGTGGCAATGTCTAAGTAATGCTGGTAGACTCCCTTGTCGGACGGATGGAGGAAGTAGGGAGTGACGATCAGCGCGGCGGACGCCCCAGCCTCCTTCGCGTCATGCGCGAGCGCCAGTGCCTCCTGCGTCGAGGAAGCACCACATCCGGCAATCACCGGCTTTCCTTCCGACTCCTCCACGCCGACTTCGACCAGGCGTCGCTGTTCTTCGCGGCTGAGATAGGGGAACTCTCCGGTCGTTCCGCTGGTGACGATTCCGTCGATGTCGAGCAATGCGTGACGGATGAGGTGTCGGTAGGCCTCCTCGTCCACAGCTTCGGACCCCTCTTCGAAGGGAGTCACCAACGCAGGGAAGACTCCCTTCAGCCACGGGACCTTGATAGGCATATGTGACCTCCTAGTGTGCTCCGACTTATGTGCTTTCTGTCGTGTGATAGTTGAGGCGCGGGGGGACTCTGCTACTCTCCATAGTGCACACCTAGCGTACTACAAGACCGGCGAGTAGGCAAGTGCTTTGCCAGGCGCTGTCCTGTGGCTTCCCTACCGATTACCTAGGTCGGCAAGACCCCAAAACCCTCGCAGGCCGGTTGGTGGCCTGCGCTATGTCCCACGCCCGCGTCACTGTGACAGGTTGACGCACCGCACGATCGTCGGTATCATCTGGACAACGAATTCGACACGTCGCGGGCAGTGCAGCTTAGGTCCGGTTTCGGTGATGGTCAAGACGCACGCTTGATGACACTACCTCAAGTTGTTGGGCTGGCAATGAGCCGGCACCCACCTGTTCTGAGTCCAGCTGTGAAAGGAACAAGGACAAAGTGACCGAAGAGAGATCCTCTGCCCGGGGAGGCCTGCATTCCCTGCCCCGCAATGTATGGGCCGCAAGCTTCACCAGCTTCTTCAACGACATCTCCAGCGAGATGGTGATCAACATCTTGCCTCTCTTTCTTTCCAATGTCCTGGGTGTGGAAACCGCCATCATCGGCCTTATCGAGGGCACGGCAGAATCGACAGCGAGCCTACTCAAGGTCTTCTCCGGCTGGCTGTCCGATAAGTTGCAGGGTCGCAAGTGGCTGGCAGTCGGGGGTTATGCTCTCTCGACGCTTTCCAAGCCCTTCCTCTACGTCGCGAACTCCTGGGCTTCTGTGGCAGCGGTGAGGTGGACCGACAGAGTAGGCAAAGGGATCCGTACAGCTCCTCGCGATGCACTCGTGGCCGACTCCATCTCGGAGGACCAGCGCGGGCTCGCATTCGGCTTTCATCGAGCCGCCGACACAGGCGGAGCCGTTCTCGGACTCCTCATCGCCCTGATTGTCATCTGGATGGTCCAAAGCGGCGCGGGTGAGCTAAGCGAGGGCGCATTTCGGACGGTGGTCCTGATCAGCCTGGTGCCAGCGGTGCTGGCCGTCCTCTCGCTCGCCGTTGGCGCGCGTGACGTCCGTGTGACCGAGAGACGGGAGCGCCCACGCATCTCCTTCCGGGGGCTGGGACGCCGTTTCATGATGTTCATGATCATCGTGGGGATCTTTGACCTTGGCAACTCAGCCGACGCCTTTCTCGTGCTGCGGGCCAAGGAGCGAGGGTTGAGCATTGTGGGCGTGTTGGGGATGCTGATCACGTTCAACATGGTGTATACGGTCGTCTCCACTCCCGCCGGATCTCTCTCGGACCGCGTAGACCGACGATGGGTCGTCATCGTCGGTTGGCTGGTCTACGCGCTTATCTACCTCGGCTTCGCCCTCGCTGCCAAAGGCTGGCACATATGGGCGCTGTACGGGCTCTACGGCGTGTACTATGGCCTGACTCACGGCGTCATCAAGGCGATGGTCGCGGACATCGTGCCTGTGGACCTGCGCGGCACCGCCTACGGCACGTACAACGCCGTGGTCGGCATTCTGGACTTCCCAGCCTCGCTCATTGCCGGCGTGCTATGGCAAGGCGCAGGCCCCTGGGAGGGTTTCGGCCCAGCCGCCCCGTTCGTCTTCGGTGGATCCTTGGCGCTGATGGCGGCACTCCTCATGGGCGTGTTGATGCCAGCTACAGAAGACACATAGAGTCGCCCAGGTCGGCTGCGAGACGTCTCCCCTGAAGGCGCCTGTCTCCCAGCGGTCAGCCCTTCCCGCTCCGCGGTGACGCTACCAGCGCAATGAGTGGCGCCGCACGCTCTTGCAGCCATGGGCGAGCGTGATACAATGCCCCAGTGTTCAGAAGGAAGGCAGCCCTTGCTTCGTAGTCCGTGGTTCTGGGTCAGCGTAGCGCTCATTGCGGCCGGCGTGGCGCTGACGGCACTGTTGGGCGTCTTTCGCTGGCTTGCCTTGGCGCTGGCTCTCGCGGTCTTTCTCCTCGTCGGTATACTCCTGCTTAGCGTGTACGCGATCAAACCCAAGGACGCTCCAGCCTTGCCCAAGTTGGAGCAACTTCCCGATCACGGGCGCATCTCCGTCGTCCACGACTGCGACCTGACAATGGGAAAGCCGTTCCGAGACATAGGTGACGGGCTAGCCCTGCTCTATCTGCTCGGGGAACCAAGCGTCGATCTTAGAGCCGTCACTACGACGTACGGCAACGGCCCAGTAGATATGACGACCCTCACCGCTCGCCAGTTGCTCAGCCAACTGGATGTCCAAGATGTCAATGTCATACGCGGAGCAGCCGGTCCGGATCATGACCCAGGCAGCAATCAGGCCGCCATGTGGCTTGTCGACAAGGTCAACGCTCGTCCTAATGAGCTGGTCATCCTGGCCACCGGGGCTCTCACGAATCTGAAGCACGCGTGGGCCCTTGATGAGGACTTCTTCAGAAAGATCCGCAGCCTCTATCTAGCGGGCGGCGTTACCGGGAAACTGGTTTGGAGCGGGCATCAGCTCCAGGAGCGCAGTCTCTCGTTAGATCCCGAGGCTGCGCACAGAGTCATTCACGCCGACTGCCCCGTGACCATCACGCCAGCTGAAGCCGGTCTGACAGCGATCTTTCGCAGTCCACAGTTTGCTGCCCTTCAGGCACTCCAGGACCCAGTCTCGAACCTGATCACCAGGCGTACGCGCCTCTGGTTCGGTGTGATGAGGCTGTGGTTCCGCGACGATGGCTTTCCGATGTGGGAGTCCGTCGCTGCAACTGCCCTGACCCATCCGGAACATCTGCTGGTCGAGCGTGTCCATCTCCCGACCTCCATTCAGGATTTGCACACTGGCCGTCTGGTCACGGATCCCGA
>JASFVD010000196.1:0-5305 GCA_050050015.1 Anaerolineae bacterium
GGAGATGACGGCGGAAGCACCGCTGGAGGTGACGTCCGAGGCGGAGGAACCGGGAGGGGAATCGGCGCCCGAATCACCGGCCTCGGCGATGGCGGAGCTGGCTAAGGAGGCCGAGGAAAAGGCTTTTGAGGAAGCGGAGCTGGCGGAGCCGGAGGACGACCGTGCCTGGTACGTGATCCACTGCTACTCGGGTCGCGAGCACAAGGTCAAGCACAAGCTCGATCGGCGCATCGAGTCCTTGGGTATGGAAGACAAGATCTTCCAGGTGGTCGTCCCCACCGAGGATGAGATGGAGCTTAAGAAGGGCGAGCGTCGCACCGTCGAGCGCCGCATCTTCCCCGGCTATCTCCTGGTGCAGATGATCCTAGACGATGAGTCGTGGTACACGGTGCGAGACACGCCGGGCGTCATCGGCTTCGTGGGGATGGGCGACAAGCCGTCGCCCCTTCGCCCGGCGGAGGTCAGCGGCATCATGGAGCGTATGGAGGCCGAGGCCCCGAAGATCAAGGTCACTTTCCAGCCCGGGGAGAAGGTGCGCATCATCGACGGGCCGTTCGACGGGTTCATCGGCGTGGTGGATACCATCGATATGGAGAGGGCCACCGTCCACGTGATGGTCTCATTCTTCGGCCGCGAGACCCCGGTGGAGCTCGATTTCCTGCAGGTTGAGAAGATCTAGACACTCGTTTGAGTTCTCTTGAGGTGACATTATGAAGAAGGTGAAGGCAGTCGTTAAGTTGCAGATTCAGGCCGGGAAGGCCAACCCAGCTCCTCCCGTCGGCCCGGCGCTGGCGCAGCACGGCATCAACCTGATGCAGTTCTGCAAGGCGTACAATGCCCGGACGGCAGGGCAGGCGGGCAACATCATACCGGCCGAGATTACGATCTACCAGGACGGGTCGTTCGATTTCATCCTCAAATCGCCGCCGACGGCGGATCTGCTGCGCAAGGCAGCGGGCGTGGAGAAAGGCTCTTCCGAAGCCAACCGGGAGCAAGTAGGAACGATCACGCGCGATCAGCTGAGGGACATCGCTGAGACGAAGATGAAGGACCTCAATGCAATCGACGTCGACGGCGCGATGCGGCAGATCGAGGGAACGGCGCGCAGCATGGGCATTGGGATCGAAGGCTAACGAGAGGCCGATTGACTCCCCTCCGCGCCGTCGCCGGGCTCGCAAGCCAGCCGGCGAGAGTCGGGGCGGACGGTGAGTTGACTTGAAGGTGTGGGAGGGCGAAGCCCGCTAGGACCACAGGGAGGAACGATGCCGAAACACGGTAGGAAGTACCAAGAAGCTCTGGCACAGGTCGATCGCACGCGCTCGTACCCGCCGCGCGAGGCGTTGGACCTGGTCAAGGAGATCAGCTATGCAGGGTTCGACGAGACGGTCGAGATTCACTTCCGATTGGGCATCGATCCACGCCACGCGGACCAGCAGGTGCGATCCACGGTCCGTCTGCCCCACGGACTGGGCAAGGAGGTGACCGTGCTCGTCTTCGCCGCCGGCGAAGCCGCGACCATCGCCGAGGAGGCAGGAGCGGACTACGTAGCCGACAGCGATGAGTGGTTCGAGAAGATCGAGAACGGCTGGATGGAGTTCGACGCCGCTCTCGCCGTACCGCAGATGATGAGCAAGGTCGGACGTCTGGGGCGGTACTTGGGCCCGCGCGGCCTGATGCCAAATCCCAAGGCCGGAACTCTAGTCGAGGCGGACAATCTGGCCGACATGATCGACTCGATCAAGGCCGGACGCGTCGAGTTCCGCGTCGACAAGCATGCCAATCTCCACGTGCCCATCGGCAAGGTAAGCTTCGCGACGGACAAACTGCTGGACAACTTCGCCACGATGGTGGACGCAGTAGTGAAGGCCCGCCCGCCGGGCGCCAGCGGAAGGTACCTGCGCAAGCTGGTGGTGACCTCCTCGATGGGGCCTGGCGTGAAGGTAGATCCGCAGGAAGCACTCGCTATGGAGGCTGTGCTCTAGAACCTGATCACTCGACAACCTCATAGCCAAAGACCGCAGGCGCGCTTCAGAGCGCTTAATCTGTTAGGGCCTGCCGAGGCAAGTGACGAATCCAACCCTGGACGTGCGTCCCTGCATCGGCACGGTCAGGGTTTTTTGATGTCAGGACACGACGAGGAGGTGAGTTAGTTTGGCGCTATCACGAGAACAGAAAGAAGAACGTGTGGAGCAATACGCGGAGCTGCTGGAGGAGAGCCGGGGCATCATCCTGGTCGACTACCGGGGGCTGTCCGTGGGCCAGATGGAAAAGATACGCAGCGAGATGCGGCCTCTGGCGAGCCAGTTTCAGGTGGTCAAGAACCGCCTGCTGAACCTGGCGCTCAAGGAAAGGGATATGTCGCTCCCAGACGAGTGGCTGACAGGTCCAACCGCCGTCGGCTTCTGCAACGACGAAGTGCCTCCGGTAGCCAAGGTGCTCATGGAGGCCAGGGAGGAGACCGGGCTACTGGACCTCAAGGGTGGCTGGATGCACGAGTCGCTCTTGACCGCCGACCAGGTGCGGAGTATCGCAGAGCTGCCGTCGCGCGAGGTGCTGCTCGCCCAGGCGCTTGGAGCCATCAACGGCCCCAGCAGGCAGGTGGCCGGCATCATCGCCAGCGGCGTCCGCCAGGTGCTCAACGTTCTCCAGGCCTACGCGGACAAGTTGGAGGAGGAAGGTGGCGACGGACAGCTGGAAGCAGCTGCCAAGCCCGCCTGACGCCTGCAGCGTGACAGCGTCGTGCCCCTCCGTTGTCGCCCCACCTCCCTCGAGGGTGGATGGGAGACCGCCGGAGAAGCAAGCACGACGACCGAGTTCTGAACGGTAAACACTAACTGTAGATCATTGCTCGACGAGCAAGGAGGAAACTGCAAGATGGCAGATCTAGAAAAGATCGTGGATCAGGTCAGCGAACTTACACTGCTTGAGGCGTCTCAGCTGGTTGAGATGCTGGAGGAGAAACTGGGTGTGAGCGCTGCAGCCCCTGTGGCCATGGGCCCGATGCCGGGTGCGGCTGCTGCTGAGGAGGAAGAGGCGGAGGAGAAGACCCAGTTCGACGTCGTCATCAAGGAGATTGGCCCGAAGAAGATTCAGGTCATCAAGGCAGTGCGTCAGCTGACGTCCCTCGGCCTTCGCGAGGCCAAGGAGGTTGTCGACGCCGCGCCGAGCCCGGTGCTGGAGGGCGTTGCCAAGGAGGCAGCCGAGGACGCCAAGTCCCAACTCGAGGAGGCCGGCGCCGTCGTCGAACTCCAGTAGTCAACACGACATCAGAGACACGGTCGTCGCAGCTAGATCGGCCCCGCACACGGGTCAGGCCACCGCTACGTCCGTGCCTGCTCGAGAGCTCACTTTCGAGAACGTGTGACGCTACGGCAGAGCCGCCTCTGGCGCGAGGCGGCTTTCTGCTACCACTCTACCGCACCGCGCGAACGGGCTGACGCCCGCGCATCCGGCGCGCTGCCCGGCAGAACAGAAGGGAGGAGCTCACGCTTGAGCCCGATACTGTTGCGTCTGGGGCCCATCGTGATTCACAGCTACGCGGCTCTTGTGAACGCGGGACTACTTCTCGGCGCAGGGCTCGTCGTCCACGAGGCACGACGCCGAGAGATCGATCTGGCGCGCGTCATCGACGCGATCCTAGGCGCCGCGCTGGTCGGACTCGTGCTGGCGCACGCAACCTACGTAGGAGCCCACTGGGAGTACTACGGAGAGCATCTTCGCGAAGCCCTGCGGCCATGGACGGGCGGCCTGCTTGGGCCTGGGGCCGTCCTCGGTGGCGCGATCGGAGCGGGCGTGGTCGGCAGGCTTCGCGGGCTGCCGGCCTTCAAGGTGCTTGATGTCCTGGCACCGGGTGCGGCGTGCCTGACCATCTTCGCCTGGCTGGCATGCTTCATGGTCGGGTGCGCCTGGGGCATCGAGGCCTATCCGGATCAGGGACTGCTCTGGGCCATGAGCCTAGACCAGCCGGACCTGTACGGAATTCGTGAGCCCCGCGTGGCGGTCCAGCTCCTCGGAGCCGGCTGGAGCGCGATCGTGCTGGTCATCCTCCTCGTCTGGGAGCGTCGTCCACGGCGACAGGGAGTCGCGTTCAGCCTCTGGCTGACGTTCCACAGCCTTGGATCCTTTGGGCTGGGCTTCCTGGGACCGGATCAACTCCTCACCGTAGCAGGGTGGCGCGTCGATCAGCTCGCAAACTTGGCGCTGGGCGTTGCCGGCGTCGTGCTGTTGGCCTCTCGCCTGGTCAATGGTCGTCGAGGGGTGACAGCCTGACTGCCTTGGACTATGATGAGTTCATAGTGCCGTCTCTCGGACGGTGATTCCGTTGTACCGCACCGGCGCCGGACACCTGCCCAAGACTACCCCCGAAGCAGCTTACGGTACGTCACGCCTGTCCTTGCCTTGCGGAACCCCACCGTCTCGTAGAGATGCGGAGCCCCGGTCGGGTTGTCGCTGTCGACGCCCAGCATGAATTGAGTGCATCCCCGTCGTCGCAACCCCGCCATACCTTCAAGCAGCATAGCCCGTCCCAAGCCCCTGCCACGGTGCTCCCGTCGTACACCCAGGGAATCGACCCAGCCTTCCTCACGGCCGCGCCACCGGTTCTTCTCAGGATCAATGGTGCAGAGGCATTCGCCCACGACATCACCTCCAGGCGCGATGCCCAGTACGGCCAGATTGGGGTCGAACAGCGCGCTATCGACCCAATGGAGCCATTCCTCAAGCGGAATGTGGATGTGTCCCCAGTGGTCGCTGAAGGCCGCGTTTATCACCCGCCACGTCCTCTCCTCATCCCGACCGCACGCGAAGGTGCGAGCGGAGTACCCCGGCGGGTATCCCGGCTTCGCCGGGGGTTCGCGGGCGTCGTAGACCATGTCGAAGAAGTATCGCACGGGTTCGAGGCCGAACGCGGCATAGAGCTCGGCCACATCCTCTTGCCGCTCGTCGGCGTAGGCCTCCAGGTAGACGGTCGCCGTCGTCGCCTCACCGACACGCGCGCGAGCTCGCCTCTCACACTCGAAGACGCTGCACGTGCCGATGCCATGTCCTCGCCACTCCGGAAGCACTCTACCGTAGCACTGGATCTTGCTGAATCCATTCTGCTGGTCACCCGCTCGAAGCTGAATCCTCCCGTAGCCCACGACCTCCGGGCCCACGACGGCGAGAAAAGCGTGCCGCTCAGGCCTGGCTCTCGGTGCGCCCCACCAGGTTCGTACCTCGTCCTCACTGGTGTCGCGCCCCAGGCGGTCGACGGCGTCACTGCGGTTGATCACGTCGACGATCGCCGGCACATCGTCCCAGCAGAAGG
>JASFVD010000197.1:0-5299 GCA_050050015.1 Anaerolineae bacterium
CTCGTCAGATTGGCCTATCCAGGGGACGCCTAGTCCTCCCCGACCGTATTACCCCGTCCACCTCGCCCGCTCTGCCGACGCCGGAAGCCAATGTGCGGACGAGCCCTGCGTGTGAGGGCTCACGTTCAGCTCCGTCCTATCATCAGTCTGACGCCTACCTTCACCACCAGTCCCGCACGAGGCCACAAGACGAGGGCTTTCAGGCAATCCGCTACAACTCCATGCCGACGGGTCTTTGGAATGCTTCGGGTCTTGAGTCGATCGGAGTTGAGGCTGCCAGTCGACAAGGCTCGCGTGCCTCGTCGTGCATTCCGAGCAGCACTGTACGCATTCAAGTGCGCGCTCAGACCGCCTCCATTATACGTTGAGGTGCACTTCTATCGCGTTACGATGGCGTTACAGCTTTCGCGCGTGGGCGTTACACACTTGGCATGGGGTGATCGTTGACACCGGACTCATGAAACGACAAAGCCCCGACGATGCGGGGCTTTGCTCGGCATTCCGTCAGTCAGGGTTCAGCCTAGAAGTAATCCATGATTTGGCTGAAGACGTTGCCGATGGCGGGGCCTAGAAGTGCCAAAACGGCGATTACTACAACGGCTACTAGGACAAGAATCAACGCATATTCGACCAGGCCCTGCCCCTCCTCACGAGGTAGGAACAACATGTGCCTCACCTCCTTCGATATGGACTCTGCTGGAGTGACCCTCACTCCAGAGTGTTCCAATTATAACCGACTTGCGACAATGGGACAATAGTACGTTGGTACTAGAAGCCGCTACGAGATGGGGAGATCGAAGGTCACCCTCGTGCCGCGCCCTGGTTCGCTGTTGAAGTGGATGTCCCCTCCCAGCATCTTGACTCGCTCGCGCATCGTCGTCAGTCCCAATTGCTCGGCATCCTCCGAAGAAAGTGTGTCACTGATCTCCAGCCCGTCTCCATCGTCCTCAAAGGTCACATCGAGCTGCCTGCCCTCCATATCCAGCGTGATGCGAGCGCTGCTGGCGTGGCTGACCTCCTCAGCGTTGCTTAGCAGCTCCTGGATGATACGGAACGTGGTCACCTCATTGTGAGAAGCCAGCCGTCGCTCCTTGCCCACTACGGTAAGATCGGTCCTCATATCGCTGTTCTCAGAGTAACTGTCCAGATACCGCCGTAGCGTAGGGACTAGACCCAAGTCATCGAGCATCATGGGGCGCAGGTTGAGGATGAAGCCCTTGACCTTCTGAAAGGTGCCGGCAGCTGACCTCTTCAAGTTCTTCAGTTCGATGCGAGCCTGCTCGGGATCCGAGTCCATCAACCTCTCGCAGATCTCAGCCTGGAGGATCAAGTTTGTAAGCGATTGGGCCGGACCATCGTGCATCTGCCTGCTCAACCGGCGCCTCTCTCGTTCCTGAGCCTCAATGATGCGGACCACAGAAGCTTGCGCAGCTTGCCCCTCTCTGGATTCCTCCTCCGCCTCCCCGCCCTCGTATTCGCCGCCGTACTCAAGGACACCATGGAGAATGTCGCGATAGCGGATCATGTTCCGCTGGTTGCTCTGCAGTTTCTCCAGCTGACCACGCATCGTGAAGAGCCGCCTTTGTGTATCGAGCACGCTGCTGTAGGCTTCTTGCAGATCCCCGCGTGGCACCGTCTCGATCGAGGCTTCAGCCTGTCTGAGCTGGTTGGTGGCCTGCGAGTTTCGCCGCGCCATGCGTTCTACGTCTTCACTCGTCTGTTGGATGAGGAGATCGATCTCTTCGAGTTCGCGCTGTGTCTTCTCGAACTCTTCTCGGCACGTTTCTAGAAACTGCTCTAGAGACTGCGAGTCATCATTCTTCATCGCAACCATAGCACCTTGCTCCTCATCCTTCCTCCTCGCTGGCGCCTCTCTCCTCGTCGCGTAGAGGGACCCAGCCACGCCGCAGCGCTGAGACGGCTGCATCAGTCCGCCCAGTAGCTCCCAACTTCCTGAGGATGGCCGTCATGTGGTTCTTGACCGTCTGATGACTGATGCCGAGGCGGTAGGCAATCTTTCGATTGCTCATGCCCTGAACCACCAACTCGAGAATCTCCATCTCGCGCGGAGTCAGCGGGGACAGGAACTCCTCGTCGCCCTCAAAGACCTCTCCTCCAAACCGCTTGTACTTTCTCAATAGCCAGTCGCCGATTCCATCCTCATCCAGCACCGAGTCATCGACGACGTAGTGCCCGTTGTTCACCTCACGGATAACGCCAATCAACCTTTCCGGTCTCACGTCCTTGGCGTGATAGGCCGACGCGCCAGCGCGAATGGCGTGGTAGATCTGCTCTTCGTCGTCGTACGCCGTCAACATAATGACTTGCATGCCTGGGAATCGATCCTTGATCTCGCGGGTGGCCTGCAGCCCATTCAGGCCAGGCAGATTGATGTCCATAATCACCACATCCGGACGTATCGCTTCTGCCCTCTCCACAGCCGTCTCGCCGTCCGCTGCCTCGTCTACGACGTGTAGATCCGCCTGCGCCGCCAGGATATTCCTCAGTCCCTGCCGGAAGACTGGATGGTCATCCACGATCATGACTTCGATTTGACCCGACATAATCACCCTCCCGAAACCGACCTCGATTACCCCCGTCTGCAGGAGACCGTCCTCCCGTCCAGCTACTTCCCTCTCGGATGACTCAAGGCGGTGGGCCATCCCGATCCGTCGGCGTCGTCCTTTTTCGGGCAACGAGAGAGCATACCGCTCTCAGGAAACAGTGAGCTGAGGCGCGGCAACTGGACGGCTGCTACGCCAGCAAGTATAGCACAGAAGGGACAGGGTGCGCAAATCAGCCCAATGAATGAGCCAAGGCGCCGTTGCCAGGCATTGAGGCGCACGACTAGAGAAGTTGGTCTCACCCGCAACATGCCTACGGAGACGCCTCTTCAGGCGAGGAATCGATTGTGCCAGGACCAGCCTGCGAACAGTAATTGGCGCGAGGCGCGTCGGAGCAGCAGACCTGCCAGTCCAGATGCAGCAAGAAATCGGCAGTCGGAGCGAGACGGTACGAATCTAGGTCACAGATCACTAGCGGTCGATCAAGCCTTGATGCCTGAGTGACACAAAACGCGTCCATTCGCTCCTTCTCCGCTTCCTGATGCACCTGAGCGGCTCCCATGGTATACTCTGCGACACCGGAAGCAAGGAGGTGGAAGGACCACTCTGGGCCGGGCGATTATCACCTGCAGGAGATCGGAGATGGCCCCAACTGATAGAGCAGGCTCGGATCACCAGCCACTGGACAGAGGGCGCGGGCACGGGTGCATGCCAGCCTCTCTCGTGTCCCTGCTGCTGCTCCTGCTCCTCGCGATTGGATTGTTCTCCGCGTGGATGTTGCAGCGGTCGCTTCTCACACCCTATGAATCCCGTATCTACCCGAACGTATACGTGCTCGGTGAGAATCTGGGGGGACTCACAAGACACCAGGCCTCGCACCACCTCGAACAAGTGTTCGCTAATCGGCACATGGGTGACCTCATTCTCAGTGACGGACATCAGAGTTGGCGGATCCCTTGGTCGGAAGCCGGGATGCGCCTCGATCCAGACGCCTCCGCGGAACGTGCCTTCGCCGTCCGTCGGGGCGGGGGGAAGGCGGGACGCATGTCTTTCAAGACACTTCTCTCCATCATGCTCGGGCAGCGTGGACGCCGAGTCCGTCGCGACGTATCTCCAGGATACAATGTCGACCGCGAGGCGCTGGAGCGAGCTCTTGGGTCATTGGCCCCGGAGCTGCGTGAGGAACCCCAGGACGCCGCACTCCGGTTGGATGGAGGTCAAGTGGCGACCGGCCCGGGTCAGCCAGGGCGTGCACTGGCTGTCGAGGCGACTGCCGAGAAGATCGTCAACACCGTGGCTTCCCTTGGTCCCGACTACCCCTTCGCCCCCGCCTACCGTATATTGGAACCCCGCATCCAGGATGTCGGCGGCACCAAGGCCAAGGTCGAGGACATGCTCAGCCGCGAAATCCACCTGACCGCTCGGGGAACCCACAACGGAGAGACATTCACGTGGCAGTGGACACTCAGCAGACAGGCCATCGCCACCTGGCTGCGTATTGAGAAGACAGATGAGGACCCTGGGTTCGCCGTCCGTCTCGACGAAACTGCTATTCAGGCAACGGTGGCAGACCTTGCGGCTGAGCGCGAAGCCGACGAATGGGGCTTCCCCGCCGAGGAGGTCTCCCAGAAGATCGTGGAGGCCTTACAGGCCGGAGGAGGCGAGGTCGCTGTCGAACTGACGCCCCCGCCGCGCGTCTACATCGTCCAGGCCGGGGACCGCCTGACCGCCATTGCGGAGGAGTTCGGGATGCCACCGGGTCTCATCGCCGAGCGCAACCCAGGTCTCGATCTGGACCGGCTGTCCGTCGGTCAGAAGCTCATCATCCCGCCACAGGAGGTCCTGACCCCCTACGAGACAGTACCAGGGAAAAGGATCGTCATTAGCATCGCTGAGCAGCGACTGCGTGTCTACGACAACGAGCAGCTGCTCCACGAGTGGCCCTGCTCAACGGGGAAGACCGACTCACCAACGTATAGGGGCCACTTCCAGGTCCTGAGCAAGGAGGAGATGGCCTACGCCAGCCAATGGGACCTGCAGATGCCACACTTCATCGGCATTTACCGCGCCGGCGGAGAGACGTACAACGGCATCCACGCGCTGCCCATCCTTTCCAACGGCCAGCGTCTATGGGCAGGCAATCTGGGATCGCGTGCTTCATTCGGCTGCATCGTGCTAGGTATCGATGAGGCCGCAGCACTCTACAAGTGGGCCGAACTGGGCGTGCCGGTGATCATCGAGTAGAAGAGCGCAGACACACCTTTCAGCTCAAGCAGTCCCGGCAAAGTCCCGGCACGGACAGGTGCTCCAGGTCGATCTCGAAACCATGCGCTTCCCTTAACTCCGCCGCAAAGACCTCGATGGCCTCCGGTTCCACCCCGATGATCTCACCGCACGAGTGGCAAACCAAGTGGAAATGCTGTCCGTGAAGCCCGAGCAGCTCAAAGCGCCGCTGTCCGTCGCCGGGATCGACTGAGGCCACCAGGTGAAAATCCTGAAGGAGCTCCAACGTGCGATACACGGTCGAGATGTCGACCGACGAACTGATGGCGCTCACACGCTCGTAGATCTCCTCGGCCGTGACGAAACCCTCAACGTCGTGCAAGATCGAGAGAACCATCTCTCGTTGCGGCGTCAACCGGAAGCCATCCCGGCGCAGTCGCTTGAAGAAGACCTCTTCACAGGACATATGAACCTCTATCGGTTACTTCCGCCGTCCTAGCCAAACGTGCTGT
>JASFVD010000198.1:0-5275 GCA_050050015.1 Anaerolineae bacterium
GCACATGTGGCGCGGAGCTGGCGCGCATTCGTGCTGACCCGCGGGGGGGGAGACCGCCACGCTTGCCTGGTTCGTCAAGGTACGTTACACGTTACAAGGCAGAGGGAACGTGTCGCCCGCAGCGAGCTCCAGGGCGACGGGAGGCCAGACGTGTTCGCCGTGTTCGGCGACGACCTTCGCTTGGCGCGACACCTGCGCGACGACATCTTCAACTACTCGGTCTTCGCCGGTGGCTCGGACGGAGGCCAGCCGGCACCCCTCGTGGAAGCCACGTTCGAGAGCCGGGATGAGGCACCGGAGCAGATCGTCGAGTCGATGCAGGCGCTCGATGGGTCGACCCTTGAGCTCGCGTTTCGCGAGCTTGGCTTGCCCCGAGTTTACGTGCGCGAGGTGCGCGAGGGGGTGATGGAGGCCGGCGCCTTTGCTGTTCCCAGCGAGTACTCGCTGACAATCAACGGCCGGATCCCCGTCGGCGAACCAGACAAGGGTCCCGTGTCAGACGCACCACCTCTTGGGGCTGATCTGCAGAACCTGCGGTACGCGGCTTGAGAGCTGCGGCAGGGGACCTGAGCAAGCCTCGTACCCTACCACTCGAGGTGCGGCGGCCGTAGGGCTGATGCGTGAAGGCGCTGGCGGGTCCCGGGGCAGCACATCATCGGCCGGACAGAGGGCTGTCGCTCGTTTAGAAGAGGCTCGCAAGACGAGCGGCCTCCCCCTGGCTACGAGCTGTCCTCCGACAGCCTCAGCCTTTCGATGTAACCGCGCAGGTCTGCTTCGTTGCCCCCCTTGACGAGATCAAGCGCGGCCGTGGCCACCTCGATGGCGCGCTCGACCAGCCCCACAGGCTCGAACGTCCCCGCAAGCGTCACGTGAGCCTCTAGCAGGCCCCTCTCGGCGAGCTTCCGCTCCGTGTACGAGCTGAGGCGCCCGGTGGCTCGCAAGCGATCAATAGATCTCTCCCGCCTGTCGACTCGCTCAGCCGCGTTCTGCGTCGCCCGTCCCCGGTTCAAGTAGCGAACCCCCAGGTTGGCCCGATGGTCCGGCCCGAGTGGGTTCAGCCGTCTGGCCTCCTGTAGGACCTCATATGCCCGCTCAAACCAAAGCGTTCTCGTCCCCCGAGGCCTTCAGCATGTAAGGCTGGCCAAGGAAGGGATGGTAGAGATCCTGACGCGGAGCCATCCGCCAGGCGCGTCTGTAGAGATCGATGCCGCGGTCTAGCTGCTCGGCGTCTTGATGGGCCTGCGCTTGCTGGAAGAGCATGTGTGCCCAGACCGCGGTGAGCTTCACCCGCCAGACCAAGAGAACCACGAGTACCGCACGCAGATCGTGCAACCACGCACGACACGGTCGCCACCCCTGCTCGGCCATCCCTCCTTTCCGAAGCCACTCGAGCCTACCGAGAGCCAAGGCCACACAAACCAACCCGCCGAGAAGGGTCACGTAGAACAGCGTGACGACCGCCGTACCCGCCGGTCGCGCGTTCGAGCCGACGAGGTGGATAGGGAGGTAAGCCGCACAGACCCCGATCACAAGTACTCCGTATCTCGTGGCCGCACGGACCCAGGCCGTGGACTCATGATCCGGCGAGCGAAGCGCGGGGTTTCCAGTAGGCTCAGTGCACCGCCCACGAAACAGACCAGCATAAGTAGCCCTACCACCGTGAGGTACTCCCGGCCACTCAATCCGACCGCTGGTCCGAAGAACCCGAAGCAGAGGGCGATGACCAAGACCGCCACCGAGAAGCCTTGCCCTACACCGCGAGCATGGCATACTCAGTGTGTAAGTATGCGCGACATGAGATAACCTTGGGACGGAAGATCTTCCGGAGCGGGGACAGCGCTGTCGCTTCAATCCTGCCAGAGGCATTGGCAGCTCTCGGGCTGGAGCTCGGCGATGAGCTGACCGTCACAGCCGATCCGGAGCGCGAGCGTATTGTCCTCACACCCGCTGCTTCCCCAGGGGTGCGGCCCGGCTTCCGCCACCGGATGGATCAGTTCATTGAGAGGTGCCAACCGGCGCTGGAGGCCGGGCCCTCCGAGCCTTGGCAGAGGAGTACCATGACGAGTATCTCTCCCTCGAGGAAATGTATCTGCTGCATGAGCGGCTGATTCAGCGGATCGGAGGCAGCAGCGGGCTGCGCGATCCGGGTCTGCTGGAATCCGCTGTCGCCCGCCCCCAGGCTTCGTTCGAAAGCGAGGATCTCTATCCGGATCTATGGACCAAGGCCGCTGCGCTGCTGCATTCACTGATCAAGAACCATCCCTTCGTCGACGGCAACAAGCGCACGGCAGTCACAGCCACGGGCATCTTCCTGGAGCTCAACGGCCAGCGCCTCACGGCCAGCAATCAGGAGGTGGTGCGTTTCGTGGCGACGATGGCAGCGGAATAGGCAGAGCTGGAAGAGGCAACGGCTTGGCTGCGGACACACTCGTCAGCGGTATGAACTGGACACGCTGCAGGTACACCCGGTGTTATCCCGAGCAAGAAGCCAGCCGTCCTTTCGGTTGACCGCCGAGGATCCGGGGTGCAGCCGCGTGCGGAACGGCGCAAGGAAGGATGAACGCGTCGCAGATCAGTTCGTCGAATTCTTCCACTGGTGATCTGTACAGGCCCTGATCACGGCCTCAAGGATCAAGTTCGCTTCCAGGACCGGTAGCTGGTCATCTCGCCCGGGTGCCACCAGTAGCCCCAGCGTATCTGTGAGGCGGACGCCTTCGTCTTCTGCCAGGCTGCGCGCCGCTAAGCCGTGAGTCGGAAAGATCAGTCCTCTCGGAGCGACCAGTGCCAGGCATGAAACCTCGCCTGGATCAAGAGATCGCTTCGTGCCATGCGCAAACGGTGTTCATCTGCCCACGAGGTGGCATGGGAGGATGTGGAGACATTCCTCAACCTATTGCCCACGAGGATCGAGGACAGCTTGATGTAACCTGCGCGGACGACTCCCGTCGGCCCCGCCAGGTTACATCTTCACGGGATCGCAGCCTGGGGCGCGGTGCCCCACCAGCAAGATTCCGGTCGTGTCTAGCCAAGTCGTCCGATGCAACAGAGACCTCACCCTCGTGGTGAGGTCTTTGCGTTGAGGCGGCAACTGACCGTGAGCGCTGAGTGTTCAAGGCCCAGACTGGACTCATCCGGCGATTGCCGCGGTAAGGCGGGGCGAGCCCTCTCACCAAGAACCGACGGAGGCGGCAGGAGCTGGGGCCGATTTACACAGATCGACTGGTCGACGGTCTCTTAGGCGATCTTGGCTGCTCCTTCGCTGGTGGGGAACGCTTGTCACGGGCGACATCTAGCTCCTCTCACAGCACACCCCAAGACCACCGGACTCAACCCTCTGCAAGCCCTGCCATCGCCGGGCCGTGTCTCCGAAATCGCCCGTCTCTTCCTAGGTCCCGATCAGCAGTTTTCTTGCTTCGACGAGGTCCGGTATGCTCTCCTGTAGGCCAATCTTGGCACGGCCGGTCCCTCTCCTAGATCAGTGCATCCCACACAGGTTCTACGAGAGGGAGACGGGCTTTTCCAACTATGGGCCCAAATACCTGGTAACGATGTGTTGGCCCATGCACCTTACGGCCCTTGTGTTTCGAGCCCCGCTGTTGTATGCTGTCCTCACGCCAATCTTCATCCATCGAGCTCCGTTGCCCTCCCCTCGACCTGGGAGATTGATCAATTGGTTGACTTCGCGGCACAGAAGGCTACTACGCTCCTACACGCACCGAGCTCAGCAGACTAGTGCATAGGCCACCTGAGAGATCCGTAGCCTCTAACGAGCGCCCTGCCGCACACGAAGGGTGAGGTATTATCAGAAGTTGTGGATTGCTCTTGTGAGAGAAGCGGCGTATCCTTGGGGTGAACGATATACCCATAGAGGCGGCAGTGGAACCGCCGAAAGGATACGCCATGTTCAAGCTTACCATCAATGACACTGAGGGACAACCTCCCGAGATCGAGCAGTCGTTGGACGAGCTGGCCAGGGAAGGAGCTCGTCGAATGATCCTGGAAGCTCTGGAGCTGGAAGTGGAGCAGTACGTCCAGGCCTTGCGCCACGTCCGAGACGAACAAGGGCACGCGCTGGTGGTGCGCAACGGGAAGTCACATCACGAACGGACCGTCAACCTGGGAGCCGGGCCAGTCTCGCTCAAGGCGCCTCGCGTGAACGACCGGCGTTCCGAGCATCGTTTCACCAGCAAGATCTTGCCGCCGTACATGCGCCGTTCGCCTCGCCTGGAAGAAGCCCTGCCGGTTTTGTACTTGAGAGGGCTATCGACCGGTGACTTCTCGGAAGCGCTGAAGGTGCTTCTGGGACCAGAGGCAGCTGGTTTCTCAGCCACAACCATCACACGGCTGCTGAAGATGTGGCAGGATGACTATCAGGCCTGGCGCAAACGTTCGCTGAAAGGCAAGGAATATGTCTATCTTTGGGCCGATGGCGTCTACTTCAACGTCCGCCTCGAGGAAGATCGCCTGGCGTGTTTAGTCATCGTCGGCGTGCTCCCGGATGGCCGGAAGGAGATGGTGGCCCTCGAAGACGGCTATCGCGAGTCCAGCGAGTCCTGGGGGAGCGTGCTGCGGGATCTCAAACGCCGTGGCCTGACCGCTCCTATGCTGGCCGTGGGTGACGGCAACCTGGGCTTCTGGGCCGCCCTGCGCGAAGTGTACCCGGAGACCAAGGAGCAGCGGTGTTGGAAGCACAAACTGGCCAACGTGCTGGACAAGCTGCCCAAGCGGCTGCAACCCCGAGCGAAAGAGATGCTGCGTGAGATCATGTACGCTCCCGATCGTCAAAGCGCGCTGGAGGAGATCGCCATCTTCTCGGAAGAGTACGGAGCCCGCTATCCCAAGGCCGCTGAGACGCTGACCAAGGACCAGGATCAGTTGTTAACGTTCTTCGACTTCCCTGCTGAGCACTGGATCCACCTGCGGACGACCAACCCGATTGAATCCGCGTTCTCGACAGTCAAGGCTCGGACGAGAAAGACGAAAGGCGCCGGGTCCCGGAAGGCTGGTCTTGCGATGGCTTTCAAGCTGCTCCTGGCGGCTGAGAAGCGCTGGCGCAGAGTCAATGCACCTCACCTAGTTGCCCTGGTCAATGCGGGTGTCGAGTTCCCGGACGGTGAGGCCAAGATGTTCCAGACCGAGCCAGCACCGGTCGATCTGTTCACGCACACCCCATCGGTGTTCGCCGCCAGTGAGGTGTCGATCCACAACATTTGACAATATCCCATCCTCTTGACCTGCTGCAATGCAGTGTGACAGCTGCGTCCTGGTCGAAACC
>JASFVD010000199.1:0-5271 GCA_050050015.1 Anaerolineae bacterium
TGGATGATGAAACGATCCTGACCGTCATAGCCGGTCAGGAGGTCGTGAATCTCGCGCAGTCTTCGCTTGTCCACCGTCTGCTCATCTGTGCGCTGCAACTTGATGCGCACCGTGCGGGGCTTGGTTGTTGGAGTCCGGTCCTGAGGCCCCCGTACCTCCATCGACGTATCTGACCGGGCGGGCGGGGCCGGGGGCTCTGGTGAACGGCTCGGTGTCACGGCGTGTCTGTCCACTTCCCACGCGTTCCGATTCCCACCGGCCAAATATGACGCCTCTGCGTCCACAGCCAGCCTGACATCCTGAGGCCTCTTGACCCAACTGCAGAGCAGACTTGGCTCGTCACGCCGGCTGGCATCGACCTTGCCATGGACGACAACAATCTGCTCCGGCCGCCAGATGTCCTTTGTCTCCTTCCAGATGCTTGGAAAAACCACCACGTCACAGTCGCCCTGGGTCCCCTCGAGCGTCACAAACGCCATCTCGTTGCCTTTCTTCGTGGTGTGGCGGTAGACTCGCTGTACCATTCCAGCGACCGTGACCTGCTGCCCGTTCTCTTCCTCCGTGAGGCTACCTACAGAGCCAGTCAGAATGTCGTCGAGGCTGGTCATCACGTGCGTGAGAGGGTGCTCCGAGATGTAAATACCAACCAATTCCCTCTCCCAGGCCAGACGCTCTTTTCTGGGGATGTCGGGTACTTGATCAGCCGGGGGGAGAATCGTCTCTTCGGCAGCGAGACGGACGCCGGTGGCTTCGCTGAACATGCTCAACTGCCCAGCGTCCTGTGCCTGGTGGAGGCTAGCGCTCAGGCCGATGATACGGTCGGCGATGGGGAGCAGCTGAGAGCGTCTCCCGAAAGGCTCCAACGTGCCAACCTGGATTAGGCTCTCCAGGGCGCGCCGATTGACCTGGCGCAAGTCCACGCGGCGGCAGAAGCTGTCCAGGTTCTTGAAGGGACCTTCGTCGCAGCGGGCCTCGAGGATAGCTTCCACGGGCCCCTCGCCAACGTTCTTGATCGCGCCCATGCCGAACCGAATTGCGGGCGGACTGTCAGCCCGCTCCTCGATCGTGAAACCCAAGCCGGAAACGTTGATGTCAGGCGGAAGAACCTCTATATCCATCCGCCGACACTCTTCGATGAAGCGACTCACCTTGTCGGTGTTGTTCCGTTCCACCGTCAGCAAGGCGGTCATGTACTCGACGGGATATTTGGCCTTGAGATAGGCCGTCTGGCACGTGAGGACGGCATAGTCCGCGGCGTGACTCTTGTTGAAGCCGTAGCGGGCGAAGTACTCGATATCATCGAAGATGGCCTCGGCTGTCTCGCGGGGCATACCGCTCCCCTGTACCGTTCCCTTCACGAACGTTGCCCGGTGCTTGAGCAGGGCCTTCTTCTTCTTCTTACCGACAGCTCTCCGCACGAGATCCGCCTCGGCAGCCGTGTACCCAGCGATGTCCGTCAGAATGCGGATGATCTGTTCCTGGTAGACGATGATACCGAAGGTCTCGGCGAGGATTGGCTCCAGGCTAGGGTGCCTGTATTCGACCGTCTTCTGCTCGTGCAACCGGTCAATGTAGTCGTCGATGTACTCCATGGGACCGGGCCGGTATAGGCTGATGGCAGCGATAACATGCTCGAACTTCTTGGGCTGCATCTTCATCAGCGTTCGGCGCATGCCTTGACCCTCGACCTGGAAGACTCCCATGACCTCGCCGCGAGAAAGCAGGTCGTATATGATACTGTCGTCGCGGGGGATGTTCAGCAGATCCAGATCCTCGCCGTGCCGTTCTGCGATCAACTCACAGGCGATGCGCATGACCGTCAGCGTGGCCAGCCCCAAGAAATCAATCTTTAGGAGGCCCAGCTCCTCCGTCTCGGACATGGTATATTGGGTGACGGTCCCTATTTGGTCATCACTGCTGCCGCTGGTGTGTCGTCGAAGTGGAGTGTAATTGACCAAAGGGACGTCGGAGACGATAACTCCGGCGGCGTGTGTGCTGGCGTGTCGGATGTTTCCCTCTACACCGCGAGCCGTGTCAATCAAGCGACGGATATGCTCTTGCTCCGCATACTGACTCTGCAGGTCAGGCACGGTCTTGAGCGCTCGGTCCAGCTTGACGCCCGGACCGCCGGGCACCAGGCGGGCGATGCGATCTACCTCTGGGAGGGGGTAATCGAGAGCTCTCCCGGCATCGCGGATCGCGGCCTTGGCGCCCATCGTCCCGAAGGTGATGATCTGGGCCACCTGTTCTTGCCCGTACTTGTCGATTGTGTAGCGGATTAGATGCTCTCGCTGGTCATCAGGATAGTCGAGGTCAATGTCGGGCATTGTCACCCGTCCCTCGTTAAGGAAGCGCTCGAAGATCAGATCCTGATGAAGCGGCTCGAGATTCGTGATGTACAGGCTGTAGGCGACGATCGAGCTAGCGCCGGATCCACGTACGTTCCACCAGATGTCCTCTTCGCGGGAGAAGCGACAGAGATCCCAGACGATGAGGAAGTAGGTGTCGAAGCCCATTCTGTGGATCACATCGAGCTCGTAGTCGAGCCTCTCTCGAATGCTTGGCGTGACTTCCTCGTAGCGTTCCCGCAGCCCTTTCTCGCACAGGTGCCGCAAGTAGGAGTGTGCCTCGAAGCCCTCCGGCACCTCAAAGACGGGGAGGTGGTAGTCGCCGAACGTGAGCTGGACATTGCATCGATCGGCTATCTCCAGGGTGTGCCTGAGAGCCGCCGGTGTGTCGGGGAACAGCGCGGCCATCTCCTCGTAGCTCTTGAGGTAGAAGCTCTCACCGTCCATTCGCATACGATCCGGTTCAGTCACCGACTTGCCGGTCTGAATGCACAGCAGGACGTCGTGAATAGACGCGTGCTCACGGCGCGTGTAGTGAACGTCGTTGGTGGCGACCAGAGGCAGGTCGAACTCGTCGCCAAGAGCGACCAGGTGCTCGTTGACTTCAGCCAGCTCGGGGATGTCGTGATCCTGGAGCTCGAGGTAGTAGCGGTCCTCGAAGACCTCGCTATACCAGCGGATGGTCTCCCGGGTCTTCTCAAGTCGGCCTTCCCTGATGAAACGGGCCAGCTCAGACGACCCACAGCCGGACAGGACAATCAGTCCCTCGTTGTGCTCCTCCAGTGTCTCACGATCGACTCGAGGCTTGTAGTAGAAGCCCTCCAGTTGCGCCAACGTGGCCAGGCGCATCAGGTTGTGGTAGCCAGTGTTATTCTGGGCCAGGAGAACCAGGTGGTATGGCGTGCGATCTCTCTGTGGGTCCCGATCTTCACGTCCCCTGGGTGCGACGTACGTCTCCATCCCGATGATGGGTTTGATGCCGGCTGCCCTGCAGGCCTTGTAGAACTGGATAGCGCCGTACATAGCGCCATGGTCGGTGAGAGCAAGGGCTGGCATGCCAAGCTCGACGGCACGCCCGACTAGCTCGCGACAACTGCTGAGGCCGTCGAGCAGGGAGTATTCGGTGTGGACGTGGAGGTGAACGAAGTCACTCATGGAATCTCTATTATACCACAGTGAATGAAGATTCGTAGCTCAGTGGCGTGGACGTCGGAGCCGTTCGAGAGCCCTCACGGGGTTTTCCTATTCTTCCGCCTGTAGTACCATGCAATCGCGTGATGACCCTACTCATGACAAAGGGGGATTTGGAGTGGACACACGGAGCATAGAGAACTACGTGGAACTCGAACATCGGTACAACGCGCACAACTACAAGCCTCTCGACGTGGTCATCGAGAGAGCACAGGGCCCCTGGGTCTGGGATATCGAGGGAACAAAATACCTGGACTGTCTGTCGGCCTATTCGGCGGTCAACCAGGGCCACTGTCATCCCCGGATTGTACGGGCTATGGTCGATCAGGCTCAGAGACTGGCGCTGACCTCGCGTGCCTTTCGCAACGATCAGCTTCCACTTCTGGCGAAGGAACTCTGTGAGCTAGTGGGATACGAGATGATGTTACCCATGAACTCCGGTACGGAGGCCGTCGAGACAGCACTTAAGGCTGCGCGGAAGTGGGGCCACCAGGTCAAGGGAGTGCCCGATGATCAGGGCGAGATTATCGCCTGCAGCGGCAATTTTCACGGTCGTACCATCACCGTGATCAGTTTCTCGGGAAACGAGCAGTATCGTGACGGGTTTGGACCGTTCACGCCGGGCTTCAGGCTAGTTCCCTTTGGCGATGCCGCTGCGTTGGAGCGAGCGATCTCCAGTAACACTGTGGGCTTTCTGTTCGAGCCGATCCAGGGCGAGGGCGGCGTTGTCGTTCCGCCGAAGGGGTATCTTCGACGTGCGCGGGAAGTCTGCAGCCGGCACGACGTGCTGATGATTGCCGATGAGATTCAGAGCGGGCTCGGGCGCACCGGCAAACTGTTGGCGTGTGAGCACGAAGATGTCAGGCCTGACGTGGTCACTCTCGGCAAGGCGCTTTCCGGCGGGATGTACCCGGTGTCAGCGGTGCTATCCTCCAGGGAAGTGTTGGGAGTGTTCGACCCGGGGGATCATGGCTCGACGTTCGGTGGCAACCCGCTGGCCTGCGCCGTCGCGAGAGAGGCGCTGCGAGTGATTGAAGAGGAGTTCCTGTGCCGGCGCTCGGCCGAGCTGGGTGAGTACCTGATGGAGCGCCTACAGTCAATTGACAGTCCTCACGTCAGGAAGTGCCGCGGAAAGGGGCTGTTCGTGGGTATCGTGCTGGAGCCGATGGCTGGAGGAGCGCGCCGCTTCTGCGAGGCACTCAAGGAGCGCGGCGTGCTGGCTAAGGACACGCACGGGAACGTGATCCGTCTGGCGCCTCCACTGGTGGTCAGCAGGGAGGAGCTGGACTGGGCACTGGAAAGGATCGAGGACGTGCTGACGGTGGCTTGATCGACCAGAGTCGACCTGTGAGCTGTGTCATCCGGAGCGAGGAGGGACGGATCTTTCTCTGCTCCCTCTTCTAGTGTCGCTTGCTGCCTGCTGTGGAGCACGAGGGCGCTGAGCAGGAGCGGGCAAGAGACACCGGATTGGGGGCCGGCGTTGTCAGGGCTGGGCTTCAAGCGGGGGAGCAGGTGACCTGACAGAGGCCTTACGGCCGACGTCGCGATCAGGCCCCCGGCACGACTCCGATGGGTGCGATGCACTCAGTCTTCAGCGTGATATCACGCAGCGGGGAACTACTGTGGTGGGGGTTACTGGGAACGACCGCCAGTCCTCGTAGCCAGATGGAGCGGCCTCGAGGACTGGCATCCTCGGTCAGGGGCTCGGCCGGGCTATTCGGGAAGATCGGGG
>JASFVD010000200.1:0-5268 GCA_050050015.1 Anaerolineae bacterium
GACCTAGTCGACGTGCAGGGCAGTGATGTCTCGCGCCAATACGCTGAGTGCCTGATCCCGTCGCTCCACCTGTCCCTTCACCACCACAAAGGGCGACCGGAGTGCCTCTCGGTTCGCCTCGTAGACGTTCGGGCGGATCACGATGTTGGTCAGTCCATCCTCGTCTTCGAGCGCTAGGAAGGCCATACCTTTCGCTGTCGGGGGGCGCTGGCGGGAAACGACCATCCCCCCTACCCATACAGGGCGTCCGTCTTCCAGTCTCCACAGCTGCCCGCTCGGCGTCACTCCCATCGCCTGTAGTTTGTCGCTCACCAAGGACGTGAGATGAGCGCTGGCGCTCATCCCTGTGTGTGCGGCCTCGGTCCACAACCTCTCTCGCGGCGAGAGAAAGGCGAATCGCGGACGGCCCTCTGAGGGCGGAATGGGGAGGATCGGTGGGCCTTCGGCTTCGTCCAGGGCCATTCTCAACTCCCAGAGCAACTGTCGCCGCGATGCGTCCCACCCATCAAAGGCACCGGCCCAGATCAGGGCCTCTATCGCCCTCCTGCCCAGCTTCGTGCGCCGGCAGAAGTCGGCCAGCGAGCGGAAGGGGCCGAAGCGCCGTGCCTCTACCACACTCTGCCCACCGGTTTCCCCCAGTCCAGTGACGACCGCCAGCCCCAATCTCAGCGCCTGTCCCTCTGCGGTGGCCTGGAGATCCGAAGCTTCGACGTCCACTGGGCGTATCTCCACGCCGGCGCGCCGGGCCTCAGAGACGATGACGTGCGCTGGATAGAACCCCATAGGCTGATGGCGCAGCAGTGCAGCAAAGAAAGCCAGGGGATGGTAGTGCCGCAGCCAGGCTGTCTGATACGTCAGGACGGCGAAGGCTGCCGCATGGCTCTTGGGGAAGGAGTAGCCGCCAAAGGCCAGCAGCTGCTTGAAGACATGCTCCGCCTCTTCTGCGTCAACCCCTTGCTCCTCTGCACCATCGAGAAAGCGTTCCCTGAAGCTCGTGATCCTCTGTTCGGCCCGCTTGTGGGAGAGAGCACGCCGCAGAAGCTCCGCCTCCCCCGGCGTGAACCCGGCAAGATCACGTGCTACTTTCAATACCTGCTCCTGGAAGACAATCACCCCCAGGGTCTCCTCGAGCGCATTCTTCAGGAGAGGGTGAGGGTAGGTGACCGGCTCGAGCCCGTCGCGGCGGTTCAAGTAGGGACGGACCATCTGGGCTTGAAGGGGCCCAGGACGGATGAGAGAGATCTGGATAACCAGATCGTCGAACGAGCGCGGCTGAAAGCGGGGAATGAGGCTGGCCTGTGCCCTCGATTCCACCTGGAAGACTCCGATTGTCTCACTCCGGCAGAGCATGTCGTAGACCTCGGGATCGTCCTGCGAGAGCGACGTCAGGTCTGGTCGCTGCCCCGTCTGACCCTCGACGAGGGTCACGGCATCCTCGATAGCCGACAGCATCCTCAGCCCCAATAGATCGATCTTGACCATCCCTACGCCCTCTAAGCCGTCCTTGTCCCATTGGGTGACCACCCGGTCCTCCATCGTCGCTGGCTCCAACGGCACCATCTCGCACAGTGGCGGTCCGGACAGCACCATCCCCCCATTGTGGATTCCCAGGTGGCGCGGGATGCCCTCCAGTTGGGGCACGAGGCGCAGGAGGTGCCGAAACGGCCTGCCCGCCAGCTGTTCAGCATCAAACGCCTCCAACATGCCCTGTGATTCCCTCACACTTCTGGCATCGTAGACGTCGAGCGACTCCGCCAACCGCTCCACCAGTGACGGCGGGAAACCAAGGGCGCGGGCCACGTCGCGCACGGCCGACCGGGCGCGAAAGGTGATGAAGGTGCAGGCCATCGCGGCGTGCTCGTGACCGTACCGCTCGTAGACGTATTGGATCACCTCCTCGCGCCGGTCGGCGGCGATATCGATGTCGATGTCGGGCGGCGAGCCGCGCTCCGGTGAGAGGAAGCGCTCGAAAACCAGGTCGCACGCCACCGGATCAATGGGGCTGATGTCCAATAGATAGGCCACCAGCGAGTTGGCCGCGCTTCCTCTGCCTTGGCAGCGGATGCCCGAGCGTTGGGCGAAGCGCACGATGTCCCAGACGACAAGGAAGTAGTTGGCCAATCCCATCCGCCGGATCACCGAAAGTTCTCGCTCCAGGAGGGCGTCTGGCGGATCGACTGGGTAGCGTCGGTGCATCTCCCGCTCGCAAAGCCGCTGCAGAAGCTGGTCAGGCGCACGACCGGTATCGAATGGGGCTTCAGGGAGGGTCTGCGTTCCGGCTGGCAGGTAGTCGGAGGCTGACGCACACCGTTCGGCAATGCGCGTGGAATTCTCCAAAGCGATGGGCAGGTCGCCGAAGAGCTCCTCCATCTCCCTCGGCGGGCGCAGGGCATACTCATCGTTGGGGCGCAGCAGATCGCCGGCGTCCTCCAAGATAGTCTGGTGGTGGATGCAGCGCAGGACGTCGTGTACGTCTCGCTGGTGTGGGTGAAGGTAGTGAGCGTTACCGGTAGCCACCATGCCGAGACCGGCCTGGTCGGCCAGCGTCGTCAGCCGTGCTATGAGTGGGTCGTCGCCTCTCACGTAGTGGCGCTGCAGCTCGATGAAGAAGCGATCGGGGCCAAAGATGCGGGCGTAGCCTCGAGCCACGCTCAGCGCCTGCTCACGTTTCCTGTCCATCAACAGGTGCGGGATCTTTCCGCGGCGGCAGCCTGAGAGGGCGATCAAACCCTCGGCGTGGTCAGCCAAGTCACGCTTGTCGAGCCGGGCCACCCCTTTGTCCTGATGCCGTCGCGCCAGCGTGATCAGGCGACAGAGGTTGGCATAGCCCTCTGCGGTCTCGATGAGGAGCGTCAGATGAAAGCCTTCTTCGACCCCCGGCTCGTGGAGCGTCATCTCGCTGCCCAGGATGGGCTTCACGCCCACCTCCTGCGCGGCCTTCACGAAGCGGACGGCCCCATAGAGCGCGTCGTGGTCGGTCAAAGCCAGTGCGGGAATCCCCAGGTCGGCTGCTCGGGTTGCCAGCGCCTCCGGCGAGGGGACGCCGTCGAGCAGGCTGTGGCTCGAGTGAGCGTGAAGCTCAGCGTAGCCTGTGGCATAGGTCTTCGGCAGGTTCCTTGCCTGGGCACCGTCCGGAGCGACATCGAGGGGCCCAGGCCGAGGCGGCCTGGGTTGCCCAGAGCTCAGATGTGTCGGCGTTCTAGATACCATTGGTCGGTCTGCACGTCGCGAAAGATGACCTTCATCCGCTTCGTTGACTGCGTCGAGTCGGATGGCTGCGTCGACCTGGGTGACTGTGTCGACCTGGGTGACTGAGTCGACCCGTCCTGGATCTCCAGCCGATAGTAGTTGCGTTCGATGGGACGGCCCCACCAGTGCCGTCGCTCCCGCCAATGCTCGTAGAGGGTGCTTACCTCCCATATGCGCTCATGCCAGACGACGGCTCTGGGCAAGCCGTCGCAGCTGGTGGTGACCTGTATGGGGCGGGGCGGCGGGGCGACGACCAGCGAAGCCACGAGGATTGAAAGCTCTCCGAAGCGATCTCGGAGCCGCCGCAGCGCCTCTTGCAGGGCCCCGCCGAAGGTGGCTCCAAGGGTACGGGGCGACATGGACGTCGAGTCGAACAGAGAGAGTTGGTGGGCCCCCGAGTGGAAAGGCCGCAAAGGGTAGATGGTCAGAGAGACGCTGGCCACCGGCCCGCCGATGTTCAGGGTCTCCAGCATGCGAGTCGCCAGCCGTGAGAGGTGATCGACGTTGGAGGAAGGGGGCTTGACCGGTTTGCCTACGTCGCGCTCGCCGTCTATCTCGTCGATGACTATCCGCAGTCCTTCGGCCTGGTAGCCGCGGCGATCGATCTCTCTGACTAGGCCCTCCGTTATGCGCTCTACGTGAGCCAGCAAGGGGGCTCGATCGCTCACCGGGTCAATGAAGCTGTGTGACCGTACAAGTCTGAGCGGAGGGGCGTCGGCGTGCACGGGCTCAGTGTCCCTCCCACAGGCGAGATCATATGGAGCACCAGCGGAGCTGCCGAACTGGCGAAGCACGGCGAGGCGGGGCAGCTGGGCAAGGGCGCCCAGCTGCCGCACCCCCAGCAAACGGAGGCGCCGCTCCATCTCAGGGTCAATGGGGAGAACGGAGATGTCCAGTGATGAGAGAAAAGCCTGTTCCTGGCCGGGCGACACGATGCACGCTTCCCCGGGTTTGGCAGCCTGTGCCGCCTGCTTGGCTACAAACTTGCCGCCGCCCACACCGATCTGAACGTCCGACGCCGCGGCCATGAAGGTCTCCTCGATCGACAGCTGTGCCGCATCGGCATCGTCGTCGAACCGTCGCTTGAGCCCGGAGATATCGGCATAGACGAGCCCAAGCTCATCGGTCTCGACCGTCGGCGTGAAGCTCTTGGCGCTTTCGATCAGGGCGTGGTGAACCGTTTCATACGCCTCGTCGTCGGCTGGCAAGAAGCGAGCCTCAGGACACAGTGCCTCGGCTCGGGAAAGACGCATGCCTGGCTCCACTCCGGCGTTCACGGCTTGGGGGCAGCAGTCCAGCACGGCTCCCTCATCCCAGCGCCGTCCGCCGATGATCAAGGGCCTGCGGGTCAGGGCCGGGTCACGCCGTCGCTCCACGCGCACCGGAAGGTGAGGGATCAATAGGCAGGCTACGAGCATCAGGCCACCACGCTCCTCTAGGCCGCCTCAGCGGTCATGGCGTCAGCCAGTCGGCTCTCCCCCATGAGCTTGTCGGGGGAGTGGTTGATTAGAACATATGTTCTATTATAAGGCCTGAGTGTGCGTTTGTCAATCGGATGGGGAATAGGGCAGGCGCCTGTCTTGGGGTCAGGCTAGGATGGCGGACAGATGCGTGGAGCCAACACCTGGCTGCCGGCCCCGGCCCTGCCAGGCGGGCCGGGACACCGGAGCGTCGCTGCGAGATTGATCAGGCGACTATCAGCGCTACACGGGGAGCAGGGCGATGTCCGCGATGCATACGGGGGGAGACGGGTCAGACTCCAGTCGTCTCAGGGAGTGGCTCTGATACGCCACGTGCTCAGCTCTAGGTGTGACTTTCCAGCTGAAGCTTTCCCTTGAGACGGCCGACATCCACAGACCCCTGGGGGAGTCCGTTCGTTGAGAATCAGCCCCGGGAACCAGCTTCACGCTGGCCACGTCCGGCACGCGGCCACAGAAGTTACGGAACCAGCGTCGCGTCGGCCGGCATGCCGGCCGTGAGGGCGTGGTTCGGGTTCGGGAGGGTCACGTCAACGGCAAA
>JASFVD010000201.1:0-5246 GCA_050050015.1 Anaerolineae bacterium
GAGGGCCCCGGGTCGACCGTGGGCATGGTCCTACCGGGCGACGGATCGGGCGTGCTGCACCCCCTGATCGACGCCGACCCAAGGGGCGCGGCGCCCCAGCCCCTGGATCCCGTCGAGGACCTTCCCCGGACGACGCCCACCGCGACCGCAGCCGATCAGGCGCCGTACGACACCCTAATGCCAGAGGACGCGCATCGGCGCCCGGCACGCCTGGCTGTAGGGCTTGTCAGTCTCGCTGCTGCCCTTGGGCTGCTGACCTTTGCGTACTACGTGTCGCGTCGGGAGGCACGATGAGGGGGCCTTGCGGATGAGCGTGAGCTTGAGGACGGGCGGTATGGAAGGCAAATGGAGCCTTGGTGCGGCAGCCAGAATCGTTGAGGCTGTGTGGCGCGCCCGGGTCCACCTTGGGCTATTCGCCTCGAGGGTGATGCCGGTCGTTCATCCCGGTGTCCGCCAGGGGGGGAGGAGTGCAGGCTCAGAGCCGCGCGGACAGGCGACCGTTGTGTCAGTCCCTGTCGCTGGCGTGCTTCTTCCATTCTGCTGTGTGGACAGCTGGCCGAGGGGCCCGGTTGTGCCCTGGGACATCGCCGGAGCCTTCGACAACCTGACCTATCAGCTCTGGCTGAGCGCAGCCTCGATCCTGTGGCAACCGCACGTGACTATGGTGGCCGTTGCCCACACCTTCTCCAGGCTGGCGGCGACGCTCACCGCGGGCGTCCTGCCCCTGATCCTGAGTTTCGTCACCGCATACATCCGCCAGAGCAACCTCTATGCCACCGCGGCCGCCCTGGCCGTCGCGCTCGCTGCCTTGGGCCTGGCCGCGTCCTACCTTGACCTGCGGATGATCGATCTGCGGCAGTTCATCACGTACGCTGTCCTGGCGGGCCTCGTCCTGTCCCAGGGCCCGGCCCTGATGACGGATGTGGAGGGCGCCCGCCGGGAGGTGGCCGCCGCCGTCTACGAACGAGCCTACGCGACCGTGAAAGGCGACACGCTGGCAGGCGCCTTCTCGGCCGCACCGATGCCGAGCGAGCCGTGGGCTCAGTTCGACCTTGTCGACTACGACCCGGTCGGGTACTCGGCCCTCGATGTCGCATTGAGTGCCTTGGAGGCGAGCCCCGCCGAGGCGATGCTGCCCGGCCTCCCCAGCGGGTTCGCCGCAGCTTTCTTCCCGCACGGGTCGATCACGGACCTGGATGCGGCGCGGCGCGCGGATGCCATCCAGACCGGTTGGCAGGGGGTCATGCGTCTGCTGCTGGCCTACCCGCTGTCGATCGTGGCTGTCATCGAGGGGCTGATGGAGGTGGTGTTCAGCGCCGCCGGTATGATCCTGCTGGCCGCGCTCCCGCTCGCGCTCGTCTTTGGATTCTTCCTGCCGACTGAGGCGATCGTCACCAGGCTGCTCCGTCAGTACACGATGTTCTTCGTCAACTACGTGGTGGTCAGCATGCTCGCCGCGGTGGGCGTGTCGGGGCTTGTGGCCGCGGCCACCCGCCGGTCCCTCACGATGATGGCTGCTGGAGCTGTCCTGAGCGCTCTCTTCTACTTCTTCGGCGTGCGCGTGGCGGTGCGGGCCTTGCAGTCCTCGTTCACGGCTTTCACCGGATCGGTCGCCCAGACCCTGAACGTTGAGGGTCCAGGGCGCGCCGTTCGCCGAGGGCTGAGCACGGCTGTGGGACTCGCCGGGGCGGGGCTTGCCATCGCGGGTGGTGCTCCCCTGCTGGCTCCAGCGGTGCTGCGGGCAGGCCGATCCTTCACCGAGGGCGACGACGGGCGGGAGAGCGCGGGATCGTTGGCAAGGACCGGCCTGCGCCTCGCAGGGAGCTCACTCATGCGGAGGAGCTCCCTGGCCAGGCTCGACCCTGGGGCTGAGGGAATGATGCATGAACTCGTGGACGCCGATGCCGACACCGTGAGACTTGCAGCGCGGCGGTTCTCGAGGGTGCAAGGGAGGACTCCGGCGGATGGCGGCACGGGGGCCGGGCACGTGAACGAGGACCGCGTGCTGCATCGCTCGGGGCAGGAGACCATCGCTGCTGCCGGCGAGCGCTACGGCCCGGAGTGGCTTGAGGAGGTGTCAGGCGCTGTTGAGGATGTGGTGGGTGAGATGAGGGACCGCGGCTTGGAGTCCCGCGAGATCGTGGAGCGGTTCGGCAATCGCGACGCCATCGCTTTGGCGAGTCACGGCGGACGGAAGGTGCTTGCAGCCCTGGGCGACGGAACGAGGGGTACGCTGAGGGACCCCTTGGCGCGCCAGGCGCTGCGAGCGGTGATGGACCACCGCGTCACGCGTCGAGGCGGCCCACGTGGGACTGGGCTCCATGAGCCTGAATGGTCCCTTGACACCACCACCGAGATCGAGACAGCGGTCGCCTGCTACGGGGCTGACTGGGATACGCAGGTGTCCCAGGCAATCGACGAGACGCTTGAAGGGATGAGACGGCGAGGCGTGTCCTCCGGAGACATCCCCTACCGCTTCGTCGACCGCCGCGGGGACGTAGTTCTGTCGAGCGAGGGCGGACGGGCCGTGATCGGGCGCCTCAACCGGCGGGTTCGTGAGTCAATGGAGGAGCCCCAGGGACGTAGCGCCGTCCTTGGCATGGTGGCCGAGCGCGTGATGCCGCGGACTGAGATAGGGCGCCAGGACATCACAGATGCGATTGCGGACGTCGTCGACGCCGGCGCTGCGAGAGGTGGTGCGGACGCTGTCGCCAGGAGGCTCAACGTTGTGCCCGAAGCCCTGGGAAGCGCCTACGGACCCATCACTAGCCTCCTCAGGCGGGCGGAGGAGCAGGGGCTTTCGGGCGAAGACATCCGCCGGACCCGGTTCGGCCCAGCGGCCCACGATCACGGGACGGGCAACTGGGTCCAGGCCCTGGTCAAGCGAATGCCCGACAGGATACCGGTACGGCGGTCACACTTGGATCCGAGGGCGCGCCGCGAAGGTGGGGAGGGCCATGAGGCGTAGGGCCATCGGCCTGGCGCTGACCACGGCGCTGACCCTGTCTCTCACGCCGGGCGGTGTACGGCTGACGGCCGCCGCCGCGCCTGCCGCCGCCGGTCACGCCGTGCCCCAACGGGACGTTGAGCTGGCTGCTGCGACGGGCACCCCAACTCAGCCGCAACCACCCACGGGGTCACCACCGATGTCGGCAACGCCAGCAACGACAGCGACGCAGGAGCCCAGCCAGACGCCGACGTCCACTCCAACGGCCTACCCGTCCGAGGCGGACGAGCACGAGCCCAACGATGGACCACGACGTGCGGAGCCTGTGGGCGTCGGTACGGTCCTCCACGGTCTGACGCTTCACGACGGCGATGAGGACTGGTACGCGGTCCGCCTG
Organism: Anaerolineae bacterium; assembly: GCA_050050015.1. Taxonomy (GTDB): domain Bacteria; phylum Chloroflexota; class Anaerolineae; order B4-G1; family B4-G1; genus SKLM01. The sequence continues at coordinate 3,345 of JASFVD010000201.1, forward strand.
GTGGGAGGGCGCGACTACGTGTTTGAGGCGCGGTTGACGGGCGGCGGCGATCCGCGCCTGCGGCTGTTCGACGCCGCTGGAACCACGCTCGTGGCAGACGCCGGCGACGGCGGGCCGGGCGTCCCGTCACCGCGCATCCGGTTCCACGCTCCCGCGACGCACGTCGCTCTCCTGGCTGTGACATCGGAGGTTCCGCACTTGCTGTGCCAGTACGAGCTGCTGGTTCTTGAGCTGATGCCTACCGCAATCCCGCCCACCGCTACGGCACGCCCCACGGCCACGCCGAGCGATGTCTACGAGCCCAACGGTTCCTTTGGCACAGCCACGGCGCTAGCCGTGGGCTATCAGCTGCGTGCGGCTCTTGGGCCGCGCGACAACGACTTATACAAGCTCTACGTCGAGTCCGGCGTGACGTACCGCTGCCGCGTAGTTCCACGAGGCAACTTGGACACCAATCTGATCGTCTACGACCGCCATCGCGCGGGCGTCGGAGGCAACAACAACGCTGAACCCCGGAGCCCGGCCTCCGCCATCACGTGGGCAGCCGGGTACGAGGGGTGGACCTACCTGCTGGTGGGGTCGGTCGCGGGAGAGGGTCCCTACGACCTCCACTGCACCGTCCCAGGGCCCGCGGCCCAGGCGTCCAGAGCCGCGGCCGATACCGACAATCCGAAACCTACGGCCACGCGGAGAACAGTCATCATCCCCACGCCGACCGGAGGCCCGTGGGCACGCGACAGGAGGATGATGCCATCGCCGACCACGGGACCGTCGCCCGGTCCACCCATACGCGTCGTGGCCTACTACGACGAGAACGACAATGGCGCTCCCGATCCGGCCGAGGGCATCGTGGGCGGCCGCGTGCTGCTGCTCGACGTCTCGGCGAACAAGGCCGTGGACTGGGCGGAGACCGATCGATACGGGGCGGCCAGCTTGCGGCCCCCCACCGACACCGCATCGGCGTGGTCGCTGCGCGTCAGCGTCCCGTTTCTCGGTTTCTCGCGCCGCGCGGCGCCGGGAGATCAGATCAAGGTCGAGGTAGAGGCGCAGAAGTTGCCCGGTCTCATCCCCTGAACAGGAGGCATGGTGAACCAGTCCGTGCACATCCCGCCCGAGGTTGCTCGGGTGATCGAGGCGTTCTGGAAGGAGCGGCTGCGGGAGGAATTCGGCCATACGCCTCCCACGCCGGAGGAGGAGCTGGCCTACATTGAAGCCTTCCGCGAGCGCGGACTTCCCGTGGTGCCCTTGCGGGACGGGTCGCGAGTCAGCGTGGCATCCGGGGGAGCTGGGCCCGCGATGGGCGACGAACGCGACGCGGCCTTTGATCGCCCCGGGCCTCAAGGCCGTACGACCCCAGCCTGGAAGTGGGCCGTCATCGGGGGGCTTCTGCTCGCGGCCGTGGTGCCCCTCATCGGGCCGACGGTCACGACGGCCGCAGAGGGTCTCCTGGGCGTCTCGGGCAGTTCAGGAGACGACGAGGTGTCGAGCGCTGCCGGGGCTGACGTGAGCCTCCCTGAGGACATCAACTCGCTCGTCACCTCGGGGGACGTCAAGGTCCCGCTCGTCGTGCCCCGGACGCTGGAAATCAGGCCGAAGGGCACGACGACGTCGACCACCTTCGTGGTGGTTCCGGTGGAGGTGGAGGAGGCGGACTGGCCATGCCCTTCCAGGAAGTTCAAGGGTCGGCCTGCCGCGTGCTGGGTCTTTGGAACGGTCGTTAACTACCTGATCGGCATTCCACGAGACAACGGTCAGGCGGAGTCCGTCGTCGAGGCTCTGACCTCGGGAGGCAGCGCATGGCTGCGCATGAGCACAGAGCAGGTGGTCCGTTTCGCTATCGACCCGGCCGACGTGCTTGACGTCGAGCGCCACCAGACCGAGGTTCTGGCCCAGGACCACTTC
>JASFVD010000202.1:0-5229 GCA_050050015.1 Anaerolineae bacterium
GAGGCTTCCAGGTCACGGGAAAAAGCCAGGATGCCCCGTAGCATAAGCGGAGCGTTGCCGGTTGCTGGGGGATGAATGGCCGGCAGATGTGCACAGTCCATGATTCGACACCAGGCTTTTTCCTTAGGTGTTAGGAACCCGCAGCTTGCTGCGGGGTTCTTCACTCACGGCTAAGCTGATGGAGAATGCGCCAAGTTCCACGATTTCCTCCTCGTTTGATGTGCCGCCACTTGATTGGACGAACGACGGATCGCCGTCCGGAACCTCCTTGAATTGTCCCACGCGTAGGCCAGTGGCCCGATGTGCCCCTCCGCTGTGGTGCTCGCTGGCCGTCACTACAGCGCCGGCGGCTGCTGGCGCAAAGCCCCTGGTGCCCCATCGTGGGAGGCGAGGCTCATGCAGCTTCATCTCCGCCCAGGGGCTGGCGAACCTGACCTCAGCCCCCAGCTGCACCCACGGCCTGGTCGAAGGCTCTCTGCCGTGCGCCTAGACCGACCAGCGGCTGGGCTGGTGGGGGGTGGCTCTCAGGTTGCCCAAACCGGCCCTCGGCTCGGGCTAATGCGTCAGCACAGGGCCTTGCTGGGCATCTCCGAGCAGACCAGTTCGGCCGCCTCCGGCGCTTTGCGAATGGCTCCAATCCAGACGCCCGCCAGCACGAGTGCCGTCCCGATGACGAAGGACAGCGTGATCACCTCCCCTGCCACCACGGCAGCGATGACCACGGTGGCCACGGGCATCAGCAGGAACACGTACGAGGTCGCCGAGGCGGTCCACGTCGAGAGTACCCGCAGGTAAAGAGAGAAGACGCCGACAGAGCCCACCAGGACCAGGTAGAGATAGGCCGCCCACGTGCTGAATCCTCCCGGCACGCTCCACTGTTCGCCGGTGAGCAACGACAGCGCGATCAGCGGCGGGCCGCCCGCGGTGAGGGCCACCGCGTTGGTTGCGATCGGATGGCCGTGCGGGAACAGCTTGAATACCACGCTCGCCTCAGCCAGGCTTGCCACGCCCGCAACCAGGGCAAGCACCGAGAGGAGGGGCACTGAGCCGCTGAATCCTCCGATGACGCCCAGCAGGACGCCCCCGGTGGCGATCAGAGCGCCCACCAGTCCTCGCAGCCGTAGCCTCTCCACGCCGTGGGCCCAGGCGAAGAACAGCGTCAGGAGTGGCATCAGAGCCAGCAGCGCTCCCACGAGGCCGGCCGGCGCGCGAAGTAGACCCCAGTACAAACCAGCGTACGCCCCACCCACGGACAGCAGACCGTAGACCACGGTCCCGAGCAGCGCTCGGCCCCGCGGCAAGGCTATGCCCCGTGCGAGAACAAGCAACCAGAAGATCAGCGCGGTTCCGGCGAACCGGAGGGTCGCGCCCCAGAAGGGCGGAAGACCCGAGTTGCTGAACTGCACCGCCACGGGGTTCCCTCCAGCAAACAATGCGATCAAGAAGAACGCGACCCAGGTCAGCCCATCGGACTGCCCTTCGGCCGCCCCTTCGCTAGAAGATCTCGACTCATTCATGTCATCCCCCTCACGTCGCCAAACCGAACGTCCCCGCTCCAACACGGGAAGCCCGCATAGTAAGCCGCCCCCGTCCCTTTCAGTGCCGTGACGGCCTTGCCAATGATGTCAGATACAGTATAGCCGGGAAGCGTTTCATAATCGTTGCTTGGAGCGTCTTGTCGGGCCGCGCCGATGGCGATTTGACAAACGGTGGGCGTGTGTTATGATGCTCCGCTAATCTGCGGCGCTGCCGCATAGGAGATGATCACAGAATGGATCGGACCCTGACGCGCTTCATTCTTGTTCCCATCCCGCTTGCTCTCGCCCTTGGCGAGGCGATTCCACGTGTGAGGGAGTCAGGGTAGATCGGAAGTCAGGCAGAACCGTCTTTCTAGCCCCAAGAGCCCCCACGTAGGGGGTTTTTTCGTTTCTTGGGCCGGCGGCGTTGGGCACTCGACGCGGCCAACCCGGGTTGACGCGGGATACAACAGGTGAGGACTGACACACTTACGGGCAGGTCCTCCACCGTCACCAGACCATCTAAGGAGGCGCAACGACGATGAAGAAGAGCGACACAATCTGGGTCAACGGGGAGTTGGTCCCCTGGGATGACGCACAAGTTCACGTCGCCGCGCACGTGATGCACTACGGCTCGAGCGTGTTCGAGGGCATACGGGCGTACGCGACCAAGGATGGCACGGCGGTGTTCTGCCTCGACGCGCACGTGGACCGCCTTTTCACCTCGGCCAAGGTCTATCGGATGGGGATTCCGTACTCGAAGGAGGACATCCGGGAGGCGATCCTGGAGACCATCAGGGTCAACGAGCTGGATGCCTGCTACATTCGGCCGCTGGCCTATCGCGGCTTCGAGACCTTCGCCATCGACCCGACGCCGTGCCCTGTGGAGGTGGCGATCATTGCCATTGAATGGGGGAAGTACCTGGGGCCCGAGGCTATTGAACAGGGCGTCGACGTGGGCGTGAGCTCCTGGCGGCGCATGGCGCCGGGCACGTTCCCGGCAGCCGCCAAGGTGGGCGGCCAGTACATCAATTCCCAGCTGATCGCCATGGAGGCCCACGAGCACGGTTACGTGGAGGGCATCGCGCTCGACGCCAATGGCTACGTCAGCGAGGGAAGCGGCGAGAACCTGTTCATGGTGAGCCGCGGAGACGTGGTCACGCCTCCCCTGGCCTGCTCGGTTCTGGAAGGGGTGACCCGACGCTGTGTCATGACGTTGGCCCGGGAGGCCGGCTACGAGGTCCGTGAGGAGTTCATCCCGCGCGAGGCCCTCTATATGGCCGACGAGGTCTTCTTCACTGGCACGGCGGCCGAGGTCACGCCCGTGCGCTCCATCGACGGCATCGCGGTGGGTGAGGGAGGTCGAGGACCGGTGACGGAGCGGATGCAGGAGTTGTTCTTCGGCGTCACCAGCGGGGAGCTGGAGGATAGTCACGGCTGGCTGACCCCGGTTGGCTAGCCGGCAAACTTGCCGGCCGGCGGCAAACCTGCCGCCCGGCGGCGGGCATGATGGCCGCACAAGGGTGCCAGCTGGACGTGCACCACGTTCGAGTCGCAGGGAGGGAGAGATGGTCGGATCACAGGATGAGCTGCTGAACGGCAAGGCGCTGGCCTTCATCGGCAGCGGGACGATGGCCGAGGCCATGATCCAGGTTCTGCTGAAGAGGGAGCTGGTTTCCCCTCCTCAGATCTGCGCCAGCGGCCCCAGGGAGGAGCGAGCGCGGGACCTGAACCGCCGCTACGGCGTTGTCGGCACGACCGACAACCGGGGAGCGGCCGAGGCCGCCGACGTCGTGGTTCTGTCGGTCAAGCCGCAGGTGCTGCCGGCCGTGCTGCGCGAGTTGAGGGGGATGATCTTCTCGGAAGGCTTGGTCCTCTCCATTGTGGCCGGGATGCGCGTGAATACCATCATCTCCGGGCTCGAGCACGGAGCCGTCGTGCGAGCTATGCCGAACACGCCGGCCCAGGTCGGCGAGGGCATGACGGTCTGGACCGCGTCGGAGGGCGTGAACGAGATGCAGCGGTAGGAGGCCCGCGCCATCCTGCATGCCATGGGGCAGGAGATCTACGTGGAGGACGAGGGTATGCTGGACATGGCCACGGCCGTGAGCGGCACGGGCCCCACGTACGTGTTCCTGATGATGGAGGCGCTGACGGACGCGGCCGTCCATTTGGGCTTCTCCCGCCGCGTGGCCGAACAGCTGGTGACGCAGACGCTGGTGGGATCCGCGCACTTCGCTCGCCAGTCCGATCGCCACCTGGCGGAGATGCGGAACATGGTCACGTCGCCCGGAGGCACGAGCGCCGAAGCGATCTATCAGCTGGAGAAGGGCGGGCTTCGGACGGTGCTCTCAAAGGCGGTCTGGGCCGCCTATCAGAAATCCCAGCTCCTCGGGCAGGCGAACCAGACGCCTCGCGATCCAAACGGCCTGCCGACTATCGACCAGGGGGATGAGCCGAGGTGATGCCTAAATAGCGCCGTCAGTGTTGACAATGTAGCAAGGAGGCCGCTTGACAGTTGTGGGAGACGTGATACCATGCGCCGCAATCTGGCCGAAGAGTACGTGCAAGCCATCATGAAGAGATCAAGCGAAGTGCGCGCCGTCGTCATTCTGCCCATCCTGCTCCTTGTTATCAAGGAGCCTTGATCCGCTGGGCATTGTGCGTAGCTTTGAAGTAAGCAAAGGCCGCCCAGAGGGCGGCTTTTTTGTTACCTATGTCCGAGGTCGAAGGTTCGATGATCATCGACGTCAATCCTGATCGAGCACATATAGCCCTGACCGAGACGCTCCCGACGTGCGCCGAAGCTGCCGTGCTGTCGGAACTCTACGTCGGCCTGCTTATTGTCATCGTCATTGTCGTCCTCCTGCTTGGCCAGGAGGATGCGGAGGTTGGGATGGCACTGTAGGCAGGCAGTGGGGAGCCCCAGAAACTACTTAGAAAGCCGCCCAACCGGGCGGCTTTTTTTGTTGCTACTTGTCAGGGGCTGCCTTCGTTCGCCGAAGGGGGCTCCTCGCTTCGGGCAGATGGATCCAGGGCGCGGGGCCGTCAGGCTGCGGACGGCGAGAGTGGCGTGAGGGCGAGACTACCAGGTTGGCTTCAGCCGTGAGGGTATGAAGGAGGAGAAACGATGCGAAGGACGGGGGCAGAGATCGTCTGGGAGATGTTGAGGCGGGAGCGCGTCGAGGTCGTGTTCGGCATTCCGGGCGGCGCGATCATGCACACGTATCATCCCCGAGCCGAGTACGGGGTGCGGCACGTGCTGATGCGCCACGAGCAGGCCGCAGCGCACGCCGCCGACGGCTACGCGCGGGTGTCCGGCGACGTGGGGGTTGCCATGGCGACCTCGGGTCCCGGGGCCACGAATCTGGTCACGGGCATCGCCACGGCGATGATCGACTCGGTGCCCATGATCTGCATCACCGGGCAAGTGGCAACGTCCCTCATCGGGTCGGACGCCTTCCAGGAGACGGACATCACCGGTGTCACACTTCCCATCACGAAGCACAACTACCTGGTCACCGACCTGGATGAGCTAGCCGACGTGATCCACGAGGCCTTCTACGTCGCTCGTACCGGCCGGCCGGGTCCGGTGCTGATCGATTTGCCCAAGGACGTCCAGCAGGCGGAGACGGACTTCGTCCCACCGCAGGACGGCCTCGAGATGCCGGGCTACCGACCGTCGGGCAAGGGTGATCCGGAACTGGTGGAG
>JASFVD010000203.1:0-5225 GCA_050050015.1 Anaerolineae bacterium
CGCAGAAGCTCGCAGCCGTCTACATCGCCATCCTCACGCTCCGGCGCTCCTGCATTCGTGCACAGCGGCATGAAGGCTTTGCCCTTCACGTGCGCGGCACCCTCATAGCAGTCGACTGCAACATCGGAGCAGGCTGGCACTCCTAGAACGAAACGGCCTGAGACGCAACAAGGAGGGCCGACCAGGAGTCCGAAGCAGGATGCGATGACCGGTCCGCGAACGGCGAGTATTCTAACACGCTCGATTGCTCCTGACAAACCCGTCCCAGTGGTTAAACGGTTGTCGTGTTCGGACGGCAGCCTTGTCCCCCTTGCCTGCCCAAGCCACAACGTAGCGCTCGACGTCAGCCCGCCTCAGGGGCGACGTTGGCTGACGGGTTCAGGCGTGACGTCCTCTCGCAACCCAGACTCCCCCTCTCGCGGGAGTCTGGGCCACCAGTGGCTGGTACCGCGCAGCTCCGCAGTCCTTCCTTCACCTTGATCGACAAAGCAGTTGCCTCTGCGAGCACCTATGTTAGAATCGGTGACGGAGATAAGCCCAATAGCGTGTCCATTTTGGGCGACCGGAGAGACAGTCGACGGACGATGGTCACCAAACGATTTAGACCAACACGGGTCACGCTGATGGGGATCACTCTACCGGTGATCGTCCTGGTCATCGTGAGCCTCGTGATCGTGACTGCCGCGACCGTCCCAACAGTTCGGAGAGATAGATTCGCGATGAATCCCACACCTGGGAGACAAAACAAGGAGTCTAGGCTTCCTCTCATCGATCGGAACGCCCCAGCGACCACGAGAACGGCGACGTTCGCCATGGGCTGATTCTGGGGACCTGACTCCCAGTTCGGGAGTATCCCCGGGATCATCCGCACACGGGTGGGCTACGCAGGTGGAATGAAGAGCAACCCTACCTATCGGAGCCTCGGAAATCACAGTGAGACAGTGCAGATCGACTACGATCCGACGGTGGTCACCTACCACGAACTCCTGGACATCTTCTGGGACAGCCACAGACCCGTGAGCCGCTCCGCCTCACGTCAGTACGGCTCGGTCGTCTTCTACCATGACGACGAGCAGAGGCAGCTGGCAGAGGCAAGCAAGGAGAAGCGACAGAGCGAGAGCGGTCGCCACGTTCCCACGGAGATTGTTCCCTACACCGAGTTCTGGATCGCGGAGGACTACCATCAGAAGCACAGCTTGCGTGCGGTGAAGGATCTGATGGAGGAGTTCGAGGCCCTCTATCCCGATCCGGGAGACTTCGTCGATTCCACCGCCGTGGCCCGGGCCAACGGCTACATTGGGGGGCACGGTGCGCTGGTTCAGCTTGAGGAGACGATCGACACGCTGGGCTTCTCGCTGAAGGGACAGGAGAGATTGCGCGAGATCGCCCGACGGCGGCTCGGTCAGCGAGCAGATTCCTGAGGCCTTACAGGAGCGCCGCTCATGGAATCGGCCCCCAGTTCGCCGGCCGAACCCGGGACGAAGTCTGGCTTCTCGAAATCAGCGCCCCAGAACCCGCTCGGTCCACCACGCAGTAGTAGCACAAGGCTCACGCTAGCCTGAGGCAGCGGCAGAGTTCGGAGGTGGTGCGATGTTCTATCCGTCAGACCGCGTCTTGGTCGGGATCATGAACCGCCAGAGCGACTTCGCGATCGCGCGCGACGAGGGCTGGTACCGCATCCCAGAACGAACCGCCCCGGGGAGCACCACAGAGGCAGTTGTGCTGGCCTTCTATTTCACCAGAGCGTTCGACGACGAGAAGTGGGCCATCCACTATTACGCACCCATCGAGGGCCACGAGTTGGTGTACCGCCGTGACTTGCTCCCGCACCAGCCCGACCACCCCCGCGCCGACGAGCCCTACTACAAGCTTCAGCTAGGCCCGGTTATGAAGAGAGATGAACCCATTCCCAGCCTTCGTTGGCGGAGGGTTACATTCATAGAGTCGACCTGGGACCGCTTCGTCTCCGCGCAGGAGATCAACGATCTCTACGCCACGGGCGCTGACGGGCTCTATGTGACCCTCAAAGAAGATAGCCTCCACCCCGAGCGCGAGTTCCTGCTTCGCGAGGGCGGCGACGAGTACGTCGTCGACATGGCTATCCCATGCCTCCAGGGCACTGTCTGTGTTGCGATGGACGAACGCCCCGCCCCAGAAAACGCCCTTCGCGACCCTGACGCGGAAGCAGTCCGGGAGGCAGTTGAGGCGCTGGGCGGCGAGAGCCCTCCGTCCTCGGCGAGGGAGGCAGGCCGAACCTAGCTCGCTGAGCGAGGCTCTCCCACCGCCTTGCCCGCCCAGGGCCTGATGCCCGCGGGGTGTCTGCTGTCCATCTCATCCTTGTGTCTCGTCCCCGATGGTGGTTGTGGCGGTAGTTTGTAACTCACTGGGTCCGCACCAAGTCGGTGGAGGCTCCAGATGGACTTACGCAACGGAAGGAGAAACGCATGAGAACAGGGAGGACGTATCACTGTCTTGTCCTCGCGAGCTTGGTCATGCTCTTGGTTGGCTGCGTACCCTGGCAGGGGCTGCCGGCGAAGGAGACAGCTGTACTCACCACGGCCGAGGGCACCGCAGGCACGATTGCGGCGATGCCGACGTCCACGCAACGACCGACGCCCACGACATCTCCTCGTGACATTGTCCTGACAGCGCCCCAGCAGGGCACAACGGCCCACAGCCCGGTTGAGGTGCGGGGACGGGTCACGGTGATGCCCTTTGAGGGCACACTCCGCGGGCGGGTGTACGATGCGCAGGATCAGATCGTCGGCGAGGCGCCGATCCAGGCGCAGCCAGATAATGAGGGCGAGATGGGCGGCCCCGGCGCCTTCGAGGGCACCGTTCCCTTCCACGTAGATGAAGACGGACCTGGCCGCGTCGAGATCGCCGAGATCAGCGCTAGGGACGGGTCGATCGTGGTGAGTGCTACGGTCGCGCTCACGCTGGTGCCGACGCCGAGTCCAACGCCCACGACACCGCCCCGCGACATCACGCTGACAGCTCCCGAGGAAGGTGCGACGGTCAACAGCCCAGTTGAGGTACGGGGGCGAGTCACGGTGATGCCCTTTGAGGGGACCCTCCGTGGGCGCGTATACAACGCTCAGGGCCAAGTCGTTGGCGAGGCGCCGATCCAGGCTCGGGCAGACGCGGAGGGAGAGATGGGAGGGCCGGGCGCGTATTCTGGCATCATCCCCTTCCAGGCAGAGACCTCTGGACCCGGGCGCGTCGAGATCGCGGAGCTGAGCGCCAGAGACGGGTCACTAGTGGTCAGCGCCGCAGTACGCGTCACGCTCGCGTCCTACGAGCCGCCCGACCTGAGCCAGATGGACGTGCGAGAGGAGTGGACCTCCCCCTCGATAGGCGGGATCTGGATCGCACGAGGCCTCGCCGCGTTCCCAAGGGAAGGCCAGGAGGAGCACAGCAGCCGCTACTACCAGCGCTTGACCATCGCCCGGAGCGACGGCTCGCGGGACTGGACCGTTGTCGACAGGTGGTCCGCACTTGCCCTCGGCTACACGACGCCCCAGCCACTGCGATGGTCCTCAGATGGGAGGTTCTTCTATTTCACGAATCGACCTGTGCCCGACGGCTGCGCCGTGTTCGTGAACGGATCAGACCTGCAGCGAGTCGACGTGGCGGACGGGATTGTCACGGAGCTAGTGCCCGCAGTAGGCCTGTGGCTGTCCCTCTCGCCCAACGAGACCATGCTAGCCTACGCGGGTTACGGGGACAGAGGCCTGGTCCTGCAGGATCTGTCAGAGGGCAGCGAGAGGCAGACTCAGATCGAAGCCGCCGCGGAGACGCCCGATGCTCATCTGGGCCACGTCGTCTGGTCACCGGATGGGACAGCGCTGATGCTCACGGTGGCCTTCAACGCCTGCGGTCCGGCCGAGGAGAGGACCCATGCCCTCGTGCGAGTCGACGCCGAGACGCTGTCCCAGACCACAGTCATCCCGAGGGACGATCGCCTGTTCACGACCCTGGCTTGGCCGCAGACGGACCGAGTGGCACTGCTCGACCAAGATGACAGCGCCTGGGACCTTGATCCGTGGACGGGTAACCTCGTCCGGCGCTAGGTCCCGGCGAATAGTCAAAGTCACACCGACCGGCCGCGTTGACACCGCTTTAGCAAACGCCAGCGACGCACCTATGCTGATGGCGCCTTCGCGTCAGTCATGACCACGATTGTTCCAGGCGTCCCAGACGCATCAGCCACGGTCGTACGCGGGGAGGCCGCCCTAGTCAGACGATAGTCTCCACCTGGCCGGCCCTTGCAGACTCTCTGATGCGTTGGTCGGACCCCTAGACCGTTGTCGACAGTTCGACATCGCGCACGGCGGCGCCTAAGCACCCTGTCTCGTGACTGTCGTCGCCCACTACGACCGCGGGTTCACCACTCAGGCGTGACCGGAGGGTAATCGACTGTACTCAGGCGTGACCGGAGGGTAATCGACTGTCCTGGCCCGATACAGACGGCAGCGCCCAGTGGACCGATATGTCGATGAGGAATCTCAGTCAGCGGGGAAAGAGCTGCTTCGGGAACAAATGGCAGGCCTCAAGCGTCTCATGGGCAACAGTTCTGCTTGGGTCAATGAGCATGACCGTGCACAGGCACTTTGTACTCTCCACCTTGATGCCGACCGTAATGATGCTCAGCACATCCGCCTGTTCGCTCGAGGCTGGCGCAAGCCCTACGGTGGGCAATTGCCTCCGGCGGCAGGCCCCGTAAGTGGGCTCGGACGAAGATCCCTGCACGTGCTGGGCGAGCATTGCCAGCCCTTGACCGTCGAGGAATCCAAGTAGCCCCGTGCCTATGGTTCCCGACCCGCGCACCCGACCAGACGAGGAGCGAATGGATGAGAACCCCCTAAGATGGGCGCTCGCCTCTGCCGTCGTGTTGCTGCTGGCGGCTCTGACCTGCTGTGCTCCCCAGGCGTGGGAGCGAGATCCAGCCGTGAAGGCTGCGAAACGCGCGTGCAAGGACGTCCCGAGGGGAGAGCGTTACAGCTGCGTAGAGCGCCGGGCCGTGGACACAAACAACCCGGATGTCTGCCACCTGGTCGGAATGTGGATCGACGACATGTGCCTCCAGTCCGTTTACGAGGCCGCTGATCACGCCGCTATCTGCGATCAGCTCTACCTGGAGGAAGTGCGTCCCACCTGCCGGGCCTATTATCGGCGGCCACCCGTCGACTTCGTCACCGACGGCGTCGTCAGCGTGGGAGCGG
>JASFVD010000204.1:0-5221 GCA_050050015.1 Anaerolineae bacterium
CCCTCTATGAAGCCAGAGGCTGTGAGCGCGTCCTCCGCGGCTGCCGGAGCCCTGGCGCATCCCGCCAGGAGAGAGGCGGTGGAGGCCACGCATACGACACAAAGCGCTAAGCGTGAAAGGCGGTCAACGATCTGCATGCTACCGCTCCTCAGTGATAATGGTCGCGTCGGCCGGTACGCCGGGCTTCAGCTTGTGATCGGGGTTGGGGATACTGACGTCAACGGCGAACACCATGTTCACCCTCTCCTCTTCCGTCTGAACGTTTCGCGGAGTAAACTCCGCCTCGCTGGCGATGGCGACCACCGTGCCGCGGAAGATCTCGTCGGGGAAGCTGTCGACCTCAACCTCCACCTCCTGTCCCATGTTCACCTTGCCCAGCTGATCCTCGGGCACGTACACGGTCAGCGTCACGTGGTCCAGGTCTCCCAGGGTGATCATCGGGGCGCCCGGTGCGGCGAGCTCGCCCTCGTGAATGGTTCGTTCCAGCACCAGGCCGCCGACCGGCGCGACGATAGTGAGCTTCTGCTGCTCCGTCAGAAGCTTGTCCAGCGCGGCCTGCGCCTGGTCCACCTGCGCCTCGGCGACGGCAATCTCCTCTTGGGTCGCTCCTGAGCGGATGGCCGCCACCTGCGCCTCGGCCTGCTGGACCGCGGCCTCTGCCCTACGAAAGGCGGTCTCTGCCGCGTCGATCTGCGCGCTGATCTCCTGCGGGTTGTCGCGTATCTGAAGCAGGGTGAACAGCGACGATTTGGCCCCGTCAAGCTTGGCCTTCGCCGCATTAACGCCCACCCACGCTTTCCAGTACTGATAGGGGATCATGTGGAAGCTGAGCTGAGCCGGGATCTCGTCCGGGAGGTCCGGCCTCTGCGACTTGGGGAGATGCTTGTACTGCTCCCTCAGCTCCTCGATGACGTCGCTGAAGGTCTCCTTGGCGTCCCAGTAGTTGTCGTGAGCGATCACCGCTGCATCCTTCAGCGCGGTCGCCTCCGCAAGCTCGGCCTCGGCCGCTGCCACGGCCGATCTTGCCCCGGCGATCTGGGCGTCAAGGTCCTGGGGATTGTCCCGGATGGCCTGGGCATCCTGCCAGGCCTGATGGGCCCCGTCCCGGGCGGCGATGGCCTGTGCCAGACCTGCCTCTGCCTGGCGCAGCTGCTCAGGGCGGGCACCTGCCTCAACCTGGGCGAGCTTGGCCTCGGCGATCTCGACGGCAGCACGGGCGGACGCGATCTGTGCCGCCAGCAGCTTACCGTCGATCTGAGCCAGGAGCTTGCCGGCCTCGACGTCGTCGCCTTCCTCGACGTACAGTGCGGCGACGCGCCCGCCGAGCTGTGGTGCAACGTCGATCTCCTCGGCCTCGATGAAGCCCGACGCCATGAGGCCGCCGTCGGTCGGCTCGGCCAGGTCGAGTTGCATCAGCGTGCTCTCCCAGGCCGACGGGTTCTGAAGGAAGTAGAACCCGGCCGCGGCCGCCACCAAAGCGACCACAGCGACGACGATGATGGCTAGTATGCGCTCTCGCTTCATAGTCACGACTCCCCGGTTCCTCCGTTCTGTCGTACGTTGGCGATGAACACGTCCTCCAGCGATGGAGCGATCAGGCTCATCGTCCGTACGTTGACGTCTGCTTCTCTCAGCGCCCGCCGCATCTCCCCCTCGTGAGCCTCCACGTTCTCCCCGACGACGTGGATGAGGGCTCCGTACAATGCCACCTCAGCGAAGAGGTCCATCCCCTGGAGGGTCTCCATGGCTCTGGCCGGTCGATCGCAGTCGACCTCCATCACCTGGCCCTCCATGTTGTTCACTTTGATCTCTTCCGGCGCGCCGCGGGCGATGATCCGTCCCTGATGAATGAACGCCAGGTCCTGGCAGTGCTCGGCCTCGTCCATGTAGTGGGTGGTGACGAAGATCGTCTTCCCCTCGTCGGCGAGGTCGTAGAGCAGATCCCAGAACTCGCGGCGGCTGATCGGGTCCACGCCGGCCGTCGGCTCATCCAAGAAGAGCATGTCCGGCTCGTGGAGAATGGCGGCGCCTAGGGCAAGCCGCTGTTTCCAGCCGCCCGCCAGGTTCCGCGTCAGCTCCCCTTCCCGGTTCTCGAGCCCGGCCATCTCGATGGCAAACCTCTTCCGCTCCCTAAGCTGTCTGCCCCGTACGCCGTACGTCCGTCCGTAGAAGTCCAGATTCTCTCCCACGGTGAGATCCTCATACAGGCTGAATCGCTGCGACATATAGCCGATGCGCTTGCGGATCTCCTCCGACTGGCGTTCCACGTCGTATCCCAGGACCGTCGCCCTGCCGTCCGTGGGACGGAGAAGGCCCAGAAGGATGCGGATCGTGGTGGTCTTCCCGGCGCCATTGGGGCCCAGAAAGCCGAAGATCTCGCCGCTGCGGATGTTGAACGTCACGCCGTCCACGGCGGTGAAGTCGCCGAATCTCTTCGTTAGGTGATCGACCTCGACAGCAAATTCCTTCATTGACGCTTCTGACATTGTATGCTTGACACGTAACACGTCTCGCATGATCGGGAAGGCGCGCTACTGCTCCGCTCGCTTCCGGATAAGCGAGATGAAGGCCTCTTCCATGCGCGGGCGCGTCTGACGCAGACTCTGGACCGCAATACCAGCTTCGCGCAGTGCGTGTTCAACCGAGGTCGCCTGGGCGGCGGCATCCTCCACAAAGACGTGGAGCAGGTCCCCGTAGGTCTGGACTTCCATCACCCCTGGCAGCTCCCCAATCACCCGGCTGGCCTTCCGCAGTTGATCGGGCCGCAACTCGAGCAGCTCACCCTCTACGAGGCTCTTGATGTGTGCCGGCTCGTCGCAGATGATGACGTCGCCCTCGAACATCAAGGCGACGCGCGAGCAGCGCTCCGCCTCGTCCATGTACGGCGTGCTGATGAAGAGCGTCACCCCGTCCAGGTGCAACTCCGCCAGGATATCCCAGAACTCGCGCCGTGAGACCGGATCGACCCCCGTGGTTGGTTCATCCAGGAAGATAATATCGGGTTCATGAATCAGTGTGCACGCCAAGGCAAGCTTCTTCTGCATCCCGCCGGACAGGTGCGCCGCCCGGCGACCGCGAAACTCTGTGAGCCGGGCGAACTCCAGAAGCGCTCGTTTCCGCTTCTGGCGCGTCACGCGGTCGACCTGGAAGATGTCCGCGAAGAAAGTAAGGTTCTCGTCGACGGTCAGGTCCCCATAGAGGGAGAACTGCTGGGGCATGTACCCGATGCGCCGCTTGATGGCCTCCGGCTCCCTGACGGTGTCGAACCCGGCGACACGGGCGCTCCCTGAGGTCGGATCCATGATCGCGCAGAGCATGCGTATGGTTGTGGTCTTGCCGGCGCCGTCGGGCCCCAGTAGACCGAAGATCTCCCCCTGGCGGACGCGCAGGTCGAGCCCATCCACCGCAGTCACCTTCTTGAAGGCCTTCGTCAGATCACTTGTCTCGATGATGGCGTCATGCCGGGCTTGGCGGGTCTTATCGCTCAAAGCACAGCCTGCTTTCTTGACATCACAGTTGTCTCCGCCTGGTCGTCCTCACGCCAGCCGCTTCTGGAAGCGCGTCGCCGCCAGGAGCATAATGGTCGTGCCAAACAGCGCTAGAGCGACCACCTGCGGATAGAGAATCTCTACGCCCACCCCCTTCAGGATGATACCCCGAATCACGTCCAGGATGTAGCGGAGCGGGATGACGTACGTAATGGCCTGGAGCCACGTCGGCATGGCCTCAATCGGGAAGAACAGCCCGCCCAGGAAGACCGATGGGAACATGGTGAGGAACACGAGCATCGTCGCCTCCTGCTGGGTGTTTGCCACGCTGGAGATGAAGATGCCGATCCCGAGCGAGGTGAGAAGGAAGAGGGCGGACAGGCCCAGGAGAAGCGCAAGGCTCCCTCGGATCGGCACGGCGAACCAGAACACGCCGATGGCCAGGACCTCGAGCACGTCGAAGAAGGCGACCAGTACGTAGGGCGCGACTTTGCTGATGATCAGCTCCAGCGGCTTGACCGGCGTGACGATCAGCTGCTCGATGGTCCCCTGTTCCCGCTCCCGCACGATCGACGTCGAGGTGAAGAGCGCGGTCATGAAGTAGAGAATCATGCCGATGATGCCGGGGATCATGAAGTTGGCGCTCTTCATCTCCGGGTTGTACCAGACTCGCGGGCGCACCTCGACGCCCGGCATGGCGTCCAGATCGATGCCTCTCTGAATCTCCATGATCTGTGTCGAGAAGGCCTGACCCACAGACTGGGACGCCGCGTAAACCGTGTTTGCCACGTTGGGATCGGAGCCGTCGATGACGAACGAGATCTGTGGGCGCTCCCCGCCGGCAAGGGCCGACCCGTAGCCGGGGGGAATGATCAGCCCGGCGCGGACTGCACCCCTGTCGACCAGCTCCTCTAGGTGGGTCTCCGCCGCGACGTGTCGTGCGATGTCGAAGGTGCCCGAGGCTCGATAGGCCTCGATCAGCGCCCGGCTCGAGGCCGACTTGTCGCGATCCAGGATCGCCGTGCTGAGGTGTTCCACGTCCGTCGTGGCCGCGTAGCCGAGCAGCACGAGCTGGATGATGGGCATCGCAAACATGACGAACAGCGTCCTTGGGTCCCGCACGATATGCAGGAACTCCTTGCGCACCAGAGACCCTATGCGCAGGGCCGACACCTCAACGCTCCCCTCCGCTGCGGGCCGGGACGGGGGCGGGGCTCAGACCCTCGAAGAGCAACGTCGACACTACGTCGGGCATCTCCTCCCATCTGGTGTGGAGCTCCTCGTCCCCCAGAATGCGCAGGATGAGAAGCCCGATGAACATGCTCTGCACAGCGCGCACCGTGAGAGCCACGTTCACGGGTTGGAGGTCGCCTCGCTCGATGCGCGTCTCCACGTACTGCTCCAGGAGCTCCGTCAACGGCTCGACGTATTGGTTGTAGAACTGCTCGCGCAGCGCGGGCTGCACGAGCATCTGCGGCATGATCGCCCGCACCATCTCCTCGTGCTCCAAGGCCTGTCCCATCCGATCCCGGAAGACGGTGGTGAGAAATGTCCGAGCGTCGCTCTGCAGGGCCTGCGTCAGTTCCTCGTCCAGCTCCTCCAGTTCGGCCAGCCGGATCATCAGCTCGACCAGCAGATCGCCCTTGCTGTCGAAATAGAGGTAGATCGTGCCCGGAGCGATGCCCGCCCGCTCTGCAACCTCCTTGACGGCCGTGCGCTGATACCCCTTCTCC
>JASFVD010000205.1:0-5219 GCA_050050015.1 Anaerolineae bacterium
TCGCTGCGCCGCGAGGGCACGGACCAAGTTGTGAGGCTGACGGACAGTGGATGGGGCATTCCAGCAGAGGATCTACCCCATATCTTCGACACGTTCTATCGAGGTCAGAACGTGGTGTCAGAGGGGTTTGAGGGTAGCGGGCTCGGCCTCGCCCTGGCAAAGGCCGTCGTCGAGGCCCACGACGGAAAGATAGATGTGGAAAGCCGGGAGGGGGAAGGTACGAGCGTGACTGTCCGGCTGGATGCAGAGGGAGGTATGACCGGTCCGTCGTGATGCACATTGCGCCCTCCGCGGACGGAGGCGCGAGATCATGACTCACACGTTCAGCGATTCTCCAGTCGGAAGCCGTGGCCCCGCACGGTGACGATGTACGCGTGATCGGGGTCTATTCCGGCAATGCGATCCCGGAGGCGATGCACCAGAGCATCGATCGCCTGTTCGGTGACGCCATAGGCTTCCTCATCCGACCACACCTCGTTCACTATCGCCTCACGCGAGACGACCTGCCCCTCGCTGTCTAGGAGGATCCTCAGCAGCCGGTATTGCGCGGGAGAGAGCGACGGCACCAGCTCCTGACCACCGATGAAGACGCGTTTAGCGGGACGATCGATGCGGAGCCCCCTACGCGGGCCAGTCAGCTCCAGGGGCACGGTCGCGTCGGCCCCCACGAATCCTAGCTTGACGTAGAGGGCTATCTGTATCTCGTCACCATCCTTCAGACGGTGCGGCTCGTCGCCCACGACGCGACCGTTCACGTAGGTGCCGTTCTTGCTCCCCAGATCCCGAAGCAGATAACCCTCATCGTCGCGCTCTATCTCGGCGTGGTGGCGAGATACCTGTCGCTTCGGAAGCACGACGTCACAGTCGCTCGAACGCCCGATGACGGTGTGATCCCGTTCCAGAATCCAACGCTCGCCCTCCAAGTCACCCTCGTAGGCGATCAGAATCGGTCTATCCTGCTGTGTCATCGTGCCTCCTTGACAGAGTACTTGTTCTCCTCTATCATCCACCGTGGAGAAGAAGAAGAAAGGTCAGGCCCTTGGCTCGTTTGCTCACACCCGGCACCGTCCTTCGCGGACGGTACGAAATCTTGTCTGTCGTTGGCCAAGGGGGAATGGGCGCCGTCTATCGTGCGGAGGACCTCCGCCTGGAGGGCCGCATCTGCGCTGTCAAGGAGGTGCGCCCAGACCCCGATGCGACGCCTACCACCCTCGATCAAGCGCGTGAGCAGTTCCATCGCGAGGCGACAACCTTGGCTCGCCTCGATCACCCCAACCTCCCGAAAGTCTCAGACACCTTCCACGAAAAGGCCCGCGAGTATCTGGTGATGGACTTCGTCGACGGGAAGGACCTGCGTCAGGCCATAAGGGAACAGCGCCGGGAGGGAACTTTTCTTGCGGAGCACAAAGTGCTCCAGTGGACCTATCAGTTGTGCGACGCGTTGAACTACCTCCACAGTCGCACTCCCCCTGTCTTACACCGCGACATCAAGCCGTCGAACATCAAACTGACGCCAACAGGACTGATCAAGCTGGTTGATTTCGGGCTAGTCAAGCTACTGGCCACGGATCATGCCCGCACCGTGACCGTCCTGCAGGGACGTGGCACGGCAGCCTACACGCCACTAGAACAGTATGGCGGAGACACAGGCCACACGGACGTTCGCTCCGACATTTACTCCCTGGGAGCAACTCTGTATCATCTGCTGACGAACCGGCCCCCGGCGGATGCTAAGCAGCGCTTCCTCAACCCGGATGCCCTCTGCGCGCCCAGCCAGTTCAACCCGCACGTGTCCCCTTCCGTCGAACGCGCCATCCTAGCTGCAATCGCCATGCATCCCAACGAGCGGCCTCAGACCATATCGGAGTTTCGCGAGATGCTCCAGACAGGATCACTGATCTGGTCCTGGTCTACCGTGGAGGCAACGCCCTCCCTGCTCTCGCTGTTTGTTGAATCACCAGACTGGGAAAGAGCCCTCAGGGAGAATCGAGACTTGATCTTGGTGTCCGCAGGACTGTTGGCCGTTTCCCTGGTCGCGACACTGCTGTAAGAGGTCACGGGCTCCTGGCCCATCTGCGCCCATCGACGAGCCAGCCGATCAGAAGAGCAGCAGTACTGCCTGTTAGCGCAGCTCCTCCCGCCAACCATATCTCTGCCCTCCCATTGAACAGACCTAGATAAGAGAGACCTACCGTGTACATCAGGTAGGTGGCGAGCCCCCCGATGACGCACCAGAGGGCAACTCGAAGTGCTCGGGTTACCGGCCGATTCCCCAGCCGCATGGCATAGTAGCCCGAACCACCGACCACAGCAGCCCCAACCAGAGCAACCAAGAGATCCAGTAGGTGTATGTCTCGCCCTGCCGGAGACTGGGCCCCCTCTCCGCCTGACTCGCCGCCCGTTCCAGCCGTTGCAGAAGCGACCGGTGTTCTCTGGGTGAGCGGCGTCGCAGTCGGCGTGGGCGAGGCGGTTGGAGTCGCCGTCGGAGGAGGCGTTGGAGATGGCGTGGGCGTGACAATCGTGGCCGCCCCTCCCTCTTGGATCGTGATCTGCAGCGCCACCTTTCGGGGAACCGGATCCGCCTGCACCGAGATATCGAGACGTCCAGTGCGATCCAACGTAAGGGCAGCCTCGGCCATGCCGTCCTGGGTCGTGGCGATTATCGATTGCTCCAGACCCTCTTGGGGGTAGTTGAAGATGAACTGGACCGGCGTACCATCCGGCACCACGTGCCCATTGTGATCCATGATTCTGGCCGTACGCAGCCTGAGCTGGTCGCCCCTCTCCAATCTGGTCTCTGGTGTCGGCTCGGCCTCTCCCGTCGCATTCGCCGTTGGTTGGCCCTCGCCCGTCGGCTCTGCGGTTTGCTCCTCTGCGGATGGCGTCGCGGTGCCCTCCTCACCCGCCGGCTTGATCACGGAGTAGCTGACGGGGATGGTTTGCTCAGGGTCGGGCGATGTCTGAGCCAGCAGATCGTAGTTGATACCCGCAATACTAACCGGTGGGTCGCCCGGCGGCGCGAACTCACCGAACAGAGCACGCACCGAAGCTTTGACAAAGGGCAGTAGATGACCGTAGGCGGCGTAGTAGGCGCTCAACTTGCTGATCTCTGTCGCATCCAGACAATACGGAACGTCGTACGCCATCACGATCACGTGTGAGTCCCCAAGGGCATCGGCACGCTCCGCCAAGAACCGCTTCACTGCGTCAGCCTGAGGCGGACCGTTGTCCGCGTTCAACATGCCGAAGATCACCCATTCGGCTTCGCGAAGCGCCCGGCCGACTGTGGGCGGAGATGGGGTACTTGTGGTCGTGACTGGCTCGCTCGTGGGGGGAATCGCTGTCGGAGATGGAGGAGGTGAGGGCGGCGTGTCTAGATACACCTCCAGCTCTTCGAGCGTGAAACTCGAAATGGATTGGGGAGCAACCTGGCCAGTGGCGTCCGGGCCATAGAATTGGAGGATCGTTTCCTCCACGGCTCGCGGCTCAATGTAGGGCTCAGGCTCGCACGTGGCACACCGTCGCGCCTCCCTTGCATCGGTGAAGATCACGATGCGGTCCTCTCGAGTTGGGGGGCCAGGGACGAGATCCGGTGATGGGGGGGACAGAAGTGTGATCGCATCGCGGGCGATGCCAGATACTACTTCGCCATCCGACTGCATCGCCCGACCAACCGAATCGACGTCCGGGCTGACGCTGCCAAGGCCGAACGTTCCATCATAAAGAGAGAGCTTGAGCCTAAGGATGCGAGCTACCGCTTCGTCCACTTGCTGCTGAAACGACGGCTCGGCCTCGTACTTCTCGCGGAAGAACGTGATCGTGGACTTGACGTTGGCGATCTGATCCTCCCAATCCTCGCTGAGACCGAAGTGGGAGACAAACAAGAGGTCATTCCCCGCCAGAAAAGCATCCTGGGCAATCCGTCGGCCGTTGAAGGCCTCCTCGCCTGGAGCATAGAAGCGACGCAGGGCACGCAATCCTAACTGATCAGATAGGGTCACCCCTCCCGCTTCGCGCCAGGCAGACATCTCTGGGAGGCCCAACAGTTGTTGCAGGATGTTGCTGTCGACACTGATAGGCAGCGTCGTGATGAACCGTCCTCCGCCCAGCCCCTGGAATCGGATGTGCGAGATTAGCACACCTTCAGGCCGTGCCTCCGGGTTCTCAGCCTGAGCAACGGCAAAGAAGGGTGCCAGATCAACCTGTTTCAACTTCTCCAGGGTGCGCTGTACCGTCGAGATCTCTTCGTCGAGCGACCGATCCGACGACCCCAGGCCGGGGAAATGCTTCGCCACGACCGCCACGCGGCCTTTCGAACCTTCGTGCACGCCGCGGATGTAACCTTTGCCCATCTGCCCCACCCAAAACGGCTCACCGCCGAAGGTTCTGACACCCAGGTCACCACGGCTACTCGAACGCGGGTTCTCCAGGACGTCCAGGGAGGGACCCAAGAGCATGTTGATCCCCTGGGCGTCCAGCTCGCGCCCAACGATCTGACCAACGGTGACGGTATGACTGACATCCCAGGTCGCCCCCAGCGCCATCTGGGACGGCAGGGGCGTCGTCCCACTGATGATGCTGGTGTAAGGCATACCGTTGCCCTCCTGACTGGCGGCGACAAAGAGGGGGATGAAGGGATCAGACACAGTATCCGTGAGTGGTCGGGCGCTCTCCCATGCCGTCTCTTGCAGCTGATTCACCAGCGTAGCTACCTGGCGTGCCGTGTTTCCTGTATCGGGGATATTGCCGTTCTCTGGCTCAAGCACGACGCCGCCAACGTGGTAGTCGCGAATCAGTTCCGCGATAGCAGCGTCCTCGACGACCTGCGAACCGGGGAACGTGACCATAAAGAGCTGGCCGACTTTGGCTGCAGGCGACATCCGGCTCATAAGGCGAGCCACGTCGTCCTCTTCCTGCGCTCGGACCGTCGACGCTGGGACGCATCTGAAACCCGTGGCAACCACGAGGACCAGCAGCGCGAGCCGTCTCAAGACCTCGTTCATGCGCCTATTGACTGTTTTCCTCACCCTCTGCCTGGTCCGCCTCTTCCCAACCAATGATCCATATACAAAGCCCCGCGAGGCCAATGGTGGCCACGATCAGGGCAGCCCACTGTCTGGGCAAGAGCCCCACGTCGCGAGCTGACCACATCAAGATAGCTACCATGCCAATCGCTAGAACAAACCAGGCCGTCAGGCGAGGGTGCTCCTCGAAGACTC
>JASFVD010000206.1:0-5194 GCA_050050015.1 Anaerolineae bacterium
CCACTGGGTCCGTAGATCTCGGGACCATAATCCCTTTCGCCACCGCATAGACTGCCTTGGCGTGTTCCCGCGATCCCTTGTAGTAACCGCTTTGGCGGATATCCAATCGTCGACCTCAGTGCCACCGTCGCGACGACTGAGCACCGCCTCGATCCCCACAGTGTAGACGACGGGCTAAGGCCCTTACTACTTTCAGACCTACGGGGACGCGGGCCACACGCTGGCTACGGTGCTCAGTCGGGTGTAGAACTCGGAGCAAGCGCCAACGCGCCAGCTCAGGTTCTCCCAAGGAAAAAGCCAGCCTCAACCCCCTCGACCTGCCCTCCTCCCGAATATGTCCTCTCCAAGCCATCCAAGCGATCCCCTTGGCGTTTTCCCCTCCCTGAGGTATACTCCCTCTCGGTACCAACGTCCGAGCATCGCCTTACACGCTCGACCATGACCGGCGGCCCTCATCCACACCCGCCATAGTACCGAGAAACTGCTCCCTCCTCAGCCCGACGACCGTGGGCGCTGAGGGCAGCCGCCAAGCGTCCAACACAGCAGACACGAGATCATGCCAGCCCCGGAAAAGAGCCGCCCGAAGATCCACCTCGACATAGCCTTCGCCACGGCCGTGACGTACGGCGTGTTGGGAAGCCTCTGGATCCTCCTATCCGACCGGCTGGTGAACACCCTCGCGACAAGCGCGGCCCAGGCGGCGCGCTGGCAGACGATCAAGGGGTGGGGCTACACTGGCCTCACCTCCCTGGCCCTGTACGCCGTGCTCAAGGCCTACCTCGCCAGGCAGAAGCGCGCCGAGCAGGCGCTGCACGAGAGCGAGGCGCAGCTCGCCGCCATCGTCGACAACCTCCCCTTCCTCATCATGATCGTCGATAAAGAGCAGCAAGTCCGCAGGATCAACCACGTGGGGGCCGCGTTTGCCGGGCGCCCAGCCGAGGACGTGCTCGGCCTCCGCAGCGGCGACGCGCTCCGCTGCGTCCACGCCCTGGACGATCCCGAGGGATGTGGCTTCGGGCCGTCCTGCCAGAGCTGCGTCGTGCGAAGGACCATCCTCGCCACCCTGGAGACCGGCGAGGGTCGCCACGGCGTCGACGCCGACATGACGCTCGTCACGGAGGACGGGGAGACGGAGAAGACACTCCTCCTCTACACCATCCCGCTGACCACGTCCGGCGAGAAACAGGTGATGGTGGTGCTGCAGGACATCACCCAGCGGAAGCAGGTCGAGCAGGCGCTGCGGGAGTCCGAGGCGAAGTTCCGGACCCTCTTTAACAGCGCCGGCGACGCCATCTACATCCACGACCTGGACGGCCGTTTCCTGGAGGTGAGCGAAGAGGCGGTTCGGCGGCTGGGCTACAGCCGGGACGAGCTCCTCCACATGACGCCGGGCGACATCGATGCCGCGGCGTATGCCCCTCTCGTCCCCGAGCGCATCCAGCGCATTCAGGAGACGGGACACACCATCGTCGAGACTGAACACGTCACTAAGGATGGGGAGACCATACCCACGGAGCTGAGCAGCCGCCCGATCCTGTACGAGGGAGAGCGGGCTATTCTGAGCATCGCCCGGGACGTCAGCGAGCGGAAGCACATGGAGGAGCAACTGCGACAGCAGCAGCGCCTGGCCGCCGTGGGCCAGCTCGCCGCCGGCGTCGCCCACGACTTCCGCAACCTCCTTACCACGATCCTTCTCTACGCCCAGATGGACATCCAGAATCCCGACCTGCCGTCGAACGTGGCTGACGACCTGGACGTCATCATTCAGGAGTCGACCAAGGCAGCCGACCTCGTGCAGCAGATGCTCGACTTCAGCAGCCAGGCCATGATCGAGCGCGAGCCCATCGACCTCGTGCCTTTCATCGAGGCCGTCCTCGACAACGTGCTGCGGCGAACCATCCCGGAGAACATCGACCTCAGGCTGGCCACCGAAGCGGCCGGGGCCACTGACACATTCTCCGTGACCGCTGACCCTGGCCGGCTCCAGCAGGCCCTCATCAACCTGGCCCTGAACGCCCGCGACGCCATGCCAGAGGGTGGCGAGCTCCGATTCACTCTCTCCACGGTGGACGTACCACCGGACGCCCCTCCGCCCGTCGCCAACATGCCGCCCGGCGAGTTCGTGCGCCTCGCCGTCTCCGACACCGGCACGGGGATGACGGAGGACGTGATGGAGCACCTCTTCGAG
The DNA here is from genome assembly GCA_050050015.1 of Anaerolineae bacterium. Taxonomy (GTDB): domain Bacteria; phylum Chloroflexota; class Anaerolineae; order B4-G1; family B4-G1; genus SKLM01. The sequence goes on from JASFVD010000206.1 coordinate 2,189, forward strand.
CCCTTCTTCACCACCAAGGACGTCGATCAGGGCACGGGGCTGGGGTTGGCGCAGGTCTACGGCATCGTGCGCCAGCACGAGGGGTACATCGACGTGGCGACGGAGCTGGGCGTCGGGACCACGTTCCACATCTACCTGCCGCCCGCCCAGGAGCAGGACAGCCAGGACGCTGCCGAGGCCGTGGCCCTTGGCCCCAAGGGCCGCGGAGAGACCGTCCTGGTGGTCGAGGATGCCGAAGCAATCCGCCAGGCCGTCCAGGACGGGCTGGGATCGCTGAACTACCGCGTGCTGACCGCAACGAACGGACGGGAGGCCATCGAGACGGTGCTACACGAAGACGTGCACCTGGTGCTCACCGACGTCGTGATGCCGAAGATGGGAGGGAAGACCCTCCTGCGGGAGCTGCGCGCGCGGGCCCCCCACCTCAAGATCATCGCCATGACCGGCTACACCGCAGAGGCGGACGCCGACGAGCTTCGCGAGGTCGGCTTCGAACACATGATCACCAAGCCCTTCTCGATCAGGAACCTGGCAACCCTCGTTCGCGACACGCTGGACGAAAGCGAGACGTAATCCCGGGCTGATTCGGATCGCGGCAACCGCCTTGGCTGAATCAGCCACCCTCCATTGGCGTCTCTCCGACGCTCGAACGCCTCCCGGAGAACGCGTTCCGCCAAGCTGAGCCGGCCCCGCGGGCTCAGCCATCTGCCCACCTGACCGACCAGAGGAGGGTCGGCCCATCGCATCAAGTGAAGAAGCCTGGTGTCGAATCATGGACTGTGCACATCTGCCGGCCATTCATCCCCCAGCAACCGGCAACGCTCCGCTTATGCTACGGGGCATCCTGGCTTCTTCCCGTGAGGTGCGCGGGCTTCAGCCCCTCCCGCGCAAGGCGCGGCGCCTCCGGCGAGGGGTCAGGCGGCGGTCCAGTGTCAGAAGAGGACGTCCAGGCGAATCACGCCCCAGAGGATGTGCCAGTAGGCGTAGTAGAACAGTCGAAACAAGTACATCGACATGAAATCGAAGCGCCGGTACACGTACAACTGAAGAAGGGCAATGGCGAAGACGTGGATCCACGTATATGCGGCCCGCCGCGTGAACGCCTCTCCTCCAAAGACCACCTGGAAGGTTGGTTCAGTGACTGCCACGAGCAGGATACCAAGCCAAACGAGCCTTCCGCTTCCGATCCACCCGCCAAGTGGCTTCAGGACGAGGAGCAATAGGGCCAGGGGCAGGACGTGAAACGCGATCTCGGCGACGAAACCGATAGCAGGATAGAACAGCAGCGCCTGGGGGACCGGCACGTTCGTGTCCTGAGGGTAACGCAGGATGACGTCCGCGACCACAATCGCTATGCCCAGCACGGTGGCAAGAGCCGCCGACAGCGCCATGCCGCGAAGCGTCCTCTTGCCCAGGAAGAGGACGAACCCGTAGCTTGACTCCAGCCCCCACAAGGCAGCCGCGCCCAGAACAGATGCCAGGACGATCACGAGTATCGCGTTCGCTTCGCCGTAGAACCGACGAAAGTCCGCAGCTGACGAGGGAAGCAAGATGACTGTGAAGATTAGCGCCACCAAGGACAACAGGACATAGGCTGCGTACTGCCAGGCTCGCCCCACTTGTAGGTCAACAGGTTCCATCGCTGGCACGCTCCCTCCTCTCAAGAGTGTAAGGCGTTCCGCCCAACAGCCTCTAACTGAGCGCGCCTGCAGCGCCATCCAATCTTCATGTCAGTCCTGGCCCAGGGCCCGCTCCGGGGAAACGCCAAGCGCCGGGTACTAACCCCGATCAATGGGACATGATATTCAAGACCGTTGCGATGACAAACAGGATTGCGTAAGCAAACCAGAGACGTCGATTGAGCCACCCAAGTGGCCACCAGTAGAACATGACCGTCGAAAGGTACAGAAAGACATAAGGAAACACGATCGACAGGTTCAAAGGACTGCGCCATTGAATGTGTCTCACGTAGTCGATCCAATATCCATAAGCCGAAAAGGCGACGAAGAGGAAACCGCCTAGCCAGAAGAACCAGTTCTTTCCACCAAGCAGCAGAACAATGCTAATGATAGCTGCCGGCATGCAAAGTGCATAGACGAGCCATCCGTACGTCAATGTATAGCTCTCGAACAGACGTTTGCGCAATGCGAAATGAACGATGAGGACGACTTGAAAGAAGAATGCCCATACGATGAACAGCCTGTCCAGCTTGTCAAGGTTTGGCATTGGCGGCCCCCCATCTGTAGCAGCGCAGCTCATTCGCGTCACTGAACAAAGAAACTGCCGCCCAACATGGGCGCTGAGCATCTGGCTCCTCAGGTAAGACCCCATCATGTCACACGAGCCATATCCTGCTCAGATCGCGCCGTGCACTTGTCACCGAAGGCGGTTCGATCCCACGCGGCCCCAAGTGGAGGCAGCTAGCATCACGGTTCCAGAAGGAACGGAACAGGTTCGGTAGGTCACCAGAGACCGTCATCTTCCTACGTTCAGCTCAGCCGGTCACGGGAGGGACAGCAATGTGGGCAAGCGGACAAAGGCCCAGCCAGCAGCCCCTAGTGTGAGCTAGACTGTGAGGAACATCGGATCCGTCGACTGATCGCCACTTTGCCCAGCATATCACGAATGACAGATCTCACCCAGCCCTCGTCTTGCTCATTGTGCCTGCGACCCTCGGGACCCATCTCCGAATCCGTCGACTGCCTGGGATAGCCGTTGGGGCCTGTACGTTCTTGCCATCGGCAGGAGGAGGTAGCCCAGCCCACGCCGTGGCTCGGGGGACGAGCTAGGGGGTGCGAGGCACCTGATCGTGGGATCCGTGACGGTCGAATCCACGCCAGACCCTAAGGGTCCCAACGTCGTCCAAGCCCCTCGCCGAAGTCTACGCCGCTGCACGAAGACCAATGGGCCACCTGGAGGACGAAGACCTTTAGCAACTGTCTTCAGGAACTGAATTGTCTATGCTGTGCCAATGGCGTAGTTGGGATCCCAGAGTGTGCCATTCTT
>JASFVD010000207.1:0-5183 GCA_050050015.1 Anaerolineae bacterium
TCCTGGTCCGCGGCGGGCGTGTCAAGGACCTGCCTTGTGTTCGCTATCACATCGTGCGCGGTGTCCTCGATGCACAGGGGGTTGAAGGCCGTCATCAGCAGCGATCGAAGTACGGTACCAAGAAGCCCGAGTAGTATAGAGAAGGTTGGTTGATCATGCCTCGAAAATATAAAGCACCGGAGCAACAGGTTCAGCCGGATGTGCGTTTTGACAGCATGCTGGTATCTCACTTCATCAACAGGCTGATGATCGGCGGCAAGAAGAGCGTCGCTCAGCGTATCATGTATGAGACGCTCGACACGATCCAGGAGCGAACCGGCAAGCCGTCGCTAGAGGTCATGGAGAAGGCTGTGGGGAACGTCAGGCCCTCGCTGGAGGTGAAGCCCCGGCGCGTTGGGGGATCCACCTACCAGATTCCCGTGGAGGTGCCCCGGGGACGACAGGCCAGTCTGGCCATGCGATGGCTTCTGGAGGCTGCTCAGTCGCGACCCGGTCACTCCATGGCGGAGAAGTTGGCCTCAGAGTTGATGGACGCTGCCGGCGAGAGCGGGTCAGCGTATCGGAAGAAGGAAGAGATGCACAGGATGGCGCAGGCGAACCGTGCGTTTGCGCACTATCGTTGGTAGTCTTGGATACTGCTGTCAGTACCTTAACAGTATTGAGCGGTCAGTGAGGGTGTTTCACGTCTTCGGAGCAACAATACGGCGATGGCTAAGCGACACCCACTGAACCGCGTACGAAATATCGGGATTATTGCCCACATCGACGCGGGCAAGACCACGACAACTGAGCGCATTCTGTTCTACACCGGTCGAACCCACCGTATGGGTAGCGTCGACGACGGAACGACGGTCACCGACTGGATGGATCAGGAGCGCGAGCGTGGCATCACGATCACGGCTGCCGCCGTGACGTGCTTCTGGCAGGATCATCAGATCAACATCGTTGACACGCCGGGGCACATAGATTTCACGGCGGAAGTCCAGCGCAGTCTGCGGGTGCTGGACGGGGGCATGGTTGTCTTTGATGCCATGGCTGGAGTGGAACCGCAGTCGGAGACCGTTTGGCGGCAGGCGAAGGAGTTCGGCGTTCCGTTGGTAGCGTTCATCAACAAGATGGACCGGCTGGGCGCCAACTTCACGCACGCGGTGGACACCATGCGAGAGAGTCTGGGTGCCAGTCCCGTTCCCATTCAGTGGCCGATTGGTCGCGAGGAGGATTTCCGCGGCATCGTGGACCTTCTCGAGATGGAAGGGATCGTCTGGTCAGATGAGCTGGGAGCGAAGCCTGAGCGAGTGCCTATCCCCGAGGAGATCAGGCTAGCGGTCGAAGATGCTAGAGAGCGCGCTGTGGAGCGAATCGTCGAGACGGACGACGAGTTGATGATGCTCTACCTGGACGGAAAGGAGATATCGCCCGCTCAGCTGCGGAAGGCCCTGCGGCAAGCCACTCTGTCCGGCGAGCTCCAGCCCGTCCTTTGTGGTTCGGCGCTGCGAAACAAGGGGATTCAGCCGCTACTTGACGCAGTGGTTCACTACCTGCCCTCACCGATGGACGTGCCCCCTGTGGAAGGAGTCAATCCCTACACGGAGAAGGTGGAGGCCCGCCCGGCGGACGCGGATGCACCGATGGCGGCGCTGGTCTTCAAGATCGCGAGTGATCCCTACGTGGGCCGGCTCGCCTACTTCCGAGTGTACTCGGGCGAGATCGAGGCGGGAGCGCGAGTGATGAACTCGGTGAAGAGCCGGAAGGAGCGCGTAGGTAGGTTACTTCGTATGTTCGCTGATCGCCGGGAGGAGCTAGACGTTCTCCAGGCGGGGGACATCGGCGCGACCTTGGGCTTGAAGCACACCTTTACCGGAGAGACGCTTTGCGCGGCGAGCGCTCCGATCGTGCTTGAGTCAATATCGTTCCCGGAGCCGGTCATCTCAGTGGCCGTTGAGCCGAGGTCGGCGGCCGATGAGGAACGTCTGAACGAGGGCTTGCAGCGTCTGGAGGAGGAAGACCCCACGTTCGTGGTGGAGGCGCATCCGGAGACCGGTCAGACTCTGATCAAGGGCATGGGGGAGCTGCACCTAGAGATTCTCACCGACCGGCTCAAGAGGGAGTTTGGGGTCGAGGGTCGGATAAGCCGGCCGCGGGTCAGCTATCGCGAGACCATCACGGAGCGGGCAAGCGGGCATGGTCTCTTTGACAAGGAGACGGGAGGTCGGGCCCATTTTGGCGAGGTGACACTGGAGGTCCAGCCTCTCCCCGCGGGAGAGGGGTTTGTCTTTGAGAATGGCCTCGCTGGCGAGCCTCTCCCGGATGCGTTCCTGCAGGCTGTTCAGCAGGGATGTCGTGAGGCAATGGAAAGCGGCGTTCTGGTCGGCTATACGTTGGTCGACGTGAAGGTCCGCTTGGTGGATGCGAAGATGCTTGAGGAGTCATCTTCAGAGTTGGCCTTCAAGGTGGCGGGGACGAAGGCCTTCAACGAGGCCGTGGAGAAGGCTGAGCCTGTCCTCTTGGAGCCTCTGATGGATCTGGAGGTTGTGGCCCCAGAGGAATACACCGGGGATGTTATGTCTGATCTGAACGCGCGAGGGGCTGAGATAAGGAAGATGGCCTCGCGGGCGGGAGATATCCGGGCGATACGTTCCTTCGTCCCGTTGGCGAAGATGTTTGGCTATGCGACCAGGTTGCGCAGTCTTACACAGGGACGGGGAATGTTTACAATGGAATTCGATCGTTATGCGCAAGTTGACCAGCAACGAATGGACGCACTTATTGAAGGCGGAGGCTGGTAAGCAGCACTAGACACCACTAGTAAATAAAGGAGTGAGACATGGCGAAGGAAGTATTCGAACGAGAGAAGCCCCACGTGAACGTGGGCACAATCGGCCACATTGATCATGGTAAGACGACGCTCACAGCGGCTATTACCAAGGTTCTTGCTCTCAAGGGCCTGGCCAGCTTCCAAGGTTATGACCAGGTAGCGAAGGCCGATGCCAAGATGTTCCGGCGTGACGCTACGAAGATCTTGACGGTAGCGATTGCCCACGTCGAGTATGAGACGGAGAACCGTCACTACGCTCACATCGACTGCCCGGGTCACCGGGACTACATCAAGAACATGATCACCGGCGCGGCGCAGATGGATGGCTCGATTCTGGTCATCTCGGCGGCCGATGGGCCGATGCCTCAGACCAGGGAGCACGTGCTTCTTGCCCGCCAGGTTGACGTACCGGCCATTGTCGTCTTCTTGAACAAGTCCGACCTGATGGACGATCCGGAACTCCTCGAGTTAGTGGAGTTGGAGACGCGAGAGCTGCTGGACGGCTACGGCTTCCCGGGCGATGAGATCCCGATCGTTCGCGGGAGCGCCCTCGAGGCATTGCAGAGCGAGTCCGAGGACCCGGATGCTCCGGAATACCAGCCGATCTGGGAGTTGATGCACGCGATCGACGAGTACATTCCCACGCCAGTCCGAGACGAGGACAAGCCGTTCCTGATGCCGATTGAGGACATCTTCTCGATCAAGGGACGCGGAACAGTGGTGACTGGACGGGTCTCTCGCGGATCGATGGAGCCGATGACAGACGTCGAGATCGTCGGCTTGCAGGATGATTCCATCGAGACGGTCGTCACCGACATGGAGATGTTCCACAAGAAGCTTGAGCGAGTGATCGCTGGCGACAACGCTGGGTTGTTGCTGCGTGGCGTGGATAGAAACGAAGTGCAGCGTGGTCAGGTCGTTGCCGCGCCAGGAAGCATTGAGCCGCACGATCACTTCATGAGTGAGGTCTACGTGCTGCGCAAGGACGAGGGTGGGCGCCACAAGGCATTTTTCAGCGGTTACCGACCTCAGTTCTACATCCGGACGATGGACGTGACCGGGGAGATCACCTTGCCTGAGGGCGTCGAGATGGTGATGCCTGGGGACAGAGTGAACTTGGAGGTCCAACTCATCGAGCCGGTCGCTGTAGAGAAAGGCATGCGCTTCGCTGTCCGCGAGGGCGGGTTGACCGTGGGCGCCGGCGCAGTGTCCGAGATCTTGGACTAGGTAGAGGCATGGCGACGCAGGAGAAGATACGCATCCGGCTGAAGGCATACGATCATCGCGTGCTCGACGAATCTGCTAAGCGGATTGTTGAGACCGCCGAGCGGACGGGAGCCAAGGTATCAGGTCCCGTTCCTCTTCCGACGAAAGTCGAGCGCTTCGCCGTTAGGCGATCGACGTTTGTCCACAAGGACTCGCACGAGCACTTCGAGATCCGCACGCATAAGCGGCTGATTGACGTGATCGAGCCCAATGACAAGACGATCGATTCGTTGATGCGACTTAACTTGCCAGCCGGCGTAGACATCGAGATCAAGCTGTAGAGAGTCGGATCGGGGCAGAGAACAATGGAGGAGGGAGCGACGTTCTTGCTCCCTCCTCCAGGGCTGTACTGCTCACGCACGCCGGCAGCAAGTGCTAGATGGCCCTGGTTGGGGCAAGGCCCTGTCAGGGGTGGACAGTGGCTGACAGGCCTTAGCTTGACTGACAGGAAGGTAGTATCGTGAAGGCAATTCTGGGTAAGAAAGTTGGCATGACGCAGGTATTCAATGAGAGCGGCGAGGCCGTCCCTGTGACTGTCATTGAGGCTGGGCCCTGCTACGTGACTCAAGTGAAGACGGTTGAGAAGGATGGCTATCGTGCGGCTCAGCTGGGCTTCGAGGAGGTTGACGCACGGAAGCTTACGGGCGGCGAGAAGGGGCACCTAAACCGGAGTGGCCTCCCCATGCTTCGTCATCTGCGGGAGGTACCCCTTGGCGATGACGATCAGGTGGAAGAGGGGCAGCGGATTCTCGCCGACGCGTTCGAGGTTGGGGATCACGTCGATGTCGTTGGTGTGTCGAAGGGAAGAGGCTTCGCTGGCGGTGTCAAGCGGCATGGGTTCGCCGGTGGCCCGAAGACCCACGGCCAGTCAGATCGTCACCGTGCTCCGGGCTCCATTGGTGGGACTACTCATACGTCGAAAGTCTGGAAGGGACAGCGGATGCCGGGCCGGATGGGAAACGAACGCGTCACGGCTGAGAACTTGCGGGTCGAACTGGTTGATGCTGAACGCAACTTGATGGCGGTCGCTGGTAGCGTCCCCGGGGCCAGGGGCGGCCTTGTAGAGGTAAGGCGAGCGCGCAAGTCGTCCGAGTTGAGCAAG
>JASFVD010000208.1:0-5181 GCA_050050015.1 Anaerolineae bacterium
GCAACATGGGCGAGACCAGCGGCACCGGCGTCGCCTTCACGCGCGATCCAGCCACCGGCGAGAAGAAGCTCTACGGAGACTTCCTCGATAACGCCCAGGGCGAGGACGTGGTGGCCGGCATCCGCACACCCATGGATATCGAGGAGCTGCAGCAGTTCTCGCCCGAGGTCTACGAGCAGTTCATCGACGTCACACAGCACCTGGAGCAATTCTACCAGGATATGCAGGATGTCGAGTTCACCGTCGAGCGCGGCAAGCTGTGGATGCTCCAGACGCGCACCGGAAAGCGCACCGCCGCAGCGGCCGTGAAGATTGCCGTCGACATGGCCCACGAAGGATTGATCGATAAGGCGACTGCCATCATGCGGGTCGAGCCTGGTGACGTTGAGCAGCTGATGCATCCGTTTTTCGATCCCGACGCCAAGGAGAGCGCCCGCGATGAGGGACAGCTGATCGCCACAGGGCTTGATGCTTCCCCTGGCGCCGCCACTGGAATGGCTGTCTTCGATGCTGAGCGCGCGCAGGAGTGGGCCGCGGAGGGCAAAGAGGTGATCCTCGTCAGACCGGAGACGGCTCCTGACGACGTGCCCGGCATGCTGGCCTCCCGCGGCGTGCTCACCCAGCACGGCGGCGCCACGTCTCACGCTGCCGTCGTCGCCCGCGGGAGCAACCTGCCCTGCGTGGCCGGCTGCGAGGACATCCGGGTCGATCTCGAGCGAGCGCAGTTCACGGTTCCCGGGACCGGTCGCGTTGTGAAGGAAGGCGACGTCATCTCCATCGACGGAGGAACCGGCGAAGTGTTCGCCGGCGGGCTTGAGATGCTCGAAGTCGAATATGAGGATCAGGAGGATCTGGTAGAGTTGCTCAGCTGGGCCGACGAGGTCCGCGATTTGGGCGTGCGCACCAACGCCGACTACGGCAAGGACGCTCTAAGGGCGCGGAGCTTCGGTGCCGAGGGCATCGGCCTCGCGCGCACGGAGCACATGTTCTTCGACGAGCGCGCCCGTGACGCTGTCGTGCGGATGATCATGGCCGAGTCCGACGAGGAGCGGGAAGAAGCCCTGGGCGAGATGCTGCCCATTCAAGAGCAGGACTTCGAGAAGGTGTTCGAAGCTATGGACGGCCTCCCGGTCATCATGCGGCTTATCGACCCACCGATGCATGAGTTCCTGCCGCCCCGGGAGGAATTGATCGAGGAAGTGGCCCGCCTCCGCTGCCAGGGGCTGCATTCCGACGAACTGGCCGAGAAGGAGAAGATGCTGGAGGTGGTCAACGCCCTGTGGGAGACGAACCCGATGATGGGTCTGCGCGGATGCCGCGCTGGCCTGATGTATCAGGGCCTGACGGAGATGCAAACCCGGGCCTACTTCCAGGCAGCTTGCCGCTGCGCCAAACGGGGCATTGACGTCATGCCCGAGGTGATGATCCCCTTGGTGGGCCACGTCAACGAGTTGAAGCTGGAACGGGATAAACTGGAGCGCGTCGCAAAGGAGGTCATGGACGAAGAAGGCATCGAGGTCGAGTGCATGTTCGGCACCATGATCGAGGTTCCGCGCGCCGCCCTCACGGCCGAGGAGATCGCCGAGCACGCTGACTTCTTCTCCTTCGGCACGAACGATCTGACCCAGATGACGTACGGGTACAGCCGCGACGACGCAGAGGGCAAGTTCCTCCTTCAGTACGTCGAGGGCATCCCCACTGGCGGCGTGGACGCCGAGGGCAACCCGGCGCGCGCCCAGATCCTGGAGTTCAACCCCTTCCAGCGGTTGGACGAGAAAGGTGTTGGTCGCTTGGTGCAGATGTGTGTCGACGAAGGCCGACAGGCGAAGCCCAATCTCGAGATCGGCATCTGCGGCGAGCACGGCGGCGAGCCGAACTCGATCGACTTCTGCTACCGAGCCGGGCTGGACTACGTGAGCTGCTCCCCCTTCCGCATCCCCGTGGCGCGGCTCTCGGCCGCCCAGGCCACGCTACGTCACGGCGGGGACGAGCGGCAGGTTGCGGCCTATCGAGCCTGAGACGCACTAGGTCCGGGCTTCAACCGCGAGGAACCCTAGAGGCTGGTGGCCCTGGTCACCAGCCTCTTGCCGTAGTATTGCATGGTGCGCGAGTCCCTGCCGTGCCGCATGATGTGCCCTCACCTCGTATGCCGAAGATCTGTCAACCGTCGAGACTGGCAACGCGGTGAGTAAGTCCCGGAGCGTGGCAGTCCGCCGACCCGCTGCTCCCGTAGTGCGGTTCCGTGGGTCGCGGCAGACTCCGGCTCGGGGGGGGCAATGACCCAGCCGAAGGAGGCCGAATGGACGCCACAGCCTCGAGAATCGTCTTTCTCGGAACTGGTACGCCGAACGCCGACCCGACCCGCTCGGGCCCGGCAGTGGCCGTCGTCGTCAACCGGATACCCTATCTCGTGGACGCGGGGCCAGGCGTGGTCCGGCAGGCCGCGGCGGCCTGTAGAAGCGGTATCGCAGGATTGGCTGTATCGCGCTTAAGCTGTCTCTTTGTGACGCATCTGCACTCGGACCACACCGCCGGATTTCCTGACCTCCTGCTCACGCCGTGGGTCGCGGGGCGGCGCGAGCCGCTCCAGGTCTACGGCCCTCCAGGCGTTCAGTCTATGTCGCAGCACATCTCCGCCGCCTACGCTGAGGACATCCGGGAGCGACTGGAGGGGCTGGAACCGGCAAACCCCACCGGGTGCCGAGCGCAGGTCGCGGAGATCGAGACGGGCGTCGTCTACGAAGACTCCAACGTGACGGTGGAGGCTTTCCCAGTCGAACATGGCTCGTGGCCTGCCTTCGCATACCGGTTCAGGGCACCGGATCGGGTCATCGTCATCTCAGGCGACACTGCCGCGCCCAAGAGGAATCTGGATGCCTACAGGGAATGCGACGTTTTGATCCACGAGGTACAGTCAGCCGTGGGGCTCGAACGCAGATCGCCAGCCTGGCGGCGCTACCATGCCAGCGCCCACACGTCCTCGCAGCAGCTAGCAGAAGTGGCGTCGCTAGCGCGGCCCGGCCTGCTCGTCCTCTACCATCAGCTCTTCCATGGCGTAAACGAGCGCGCGCTTCTCGAGGAAGTCAAACAGGCCTACGACGGGCCTGTCGTCTCCGGCAAGGATCTGGAGGTCTACTGACACCGCGCAACCGCGGCACTATCAAGGTGTTTCAACACCCAGATGGAGCAGAGCCTTCTGAACCTCGGTACGCCGCGGGAGCGAGCGCCCGGGAACAACCCTTGAACTTGCGAGCCAGATTACAGGCCTGAGGCGGCATCTATAGATTCCGATGGGAACGACACCACGGAGGGGAGAGCGATGACCAACAAGGTGCACGATGTGGCTATCGTGACGGACAGCACGAGCGACATACCGGCCGAGCTGGTGCAGAAGCACAATCTGACTGTCGTTCCGCTGTACGTGATTTGGGGCGACGATCAATTGCGGGATGGCGTGGACATCGATCAGCCCACCTTCTATGCACGCCTGCCGCGGGACCCGATCCACCCACAAACGTCTCAACCGACGCCTGCAGACTTCGTGCAGGCCATCGAGCGCCTGGAGGCGCAGCAGGTTCTCATCGTCACCGTCAGCAAGGCACTTAGCGGGACCTACGAGTCCGCTTGCCAGGCACGCGAGCTATTGGAGGTGCCAGTGCACGTCGTAGATTCGTACTCGCTCAGTCTGGGGCTGGGTTGGCAGGTCGTGGAGGCAGCAAGGGCCCGCGACGAGGGGGCAGGCATTGAGGAGATGATTGCGACCGTCGAGCGGGTCCGCGAGAAGATGAGCCTTCTGCTGACGGTAGACACCCTGGAGTACCTTCACCGAGGCGGGCGGATCGGCGGCGCGGCCAAGTTGCTCGGGTCGATCGTCCAGCTGAAGCCACTATTATGTGTCAATCACTCCACCGGGACGCTCGAGGCCGTGGAGAAGACTCGCACCCGGAAGCGCGCCCTCCGTCGCCTGGTCGACGAGACGCTCCAGCGCGTTGATCCACGGAAGCCACTGCACGCAGCCGTGATCCACGGCGCGGCTCCCGAGGATGCAAAGGTGCTCCTGAATGAGCTCCTCAACCGATGTGACCAGATCGAAGTCCTCCAGGGCGCCATCACCCCTGTCTTGGGTGTGCACGGCGGTCCGGGCGTCGTCGGTATCGCGGCGTACAACGTGTAGACAAGCCTGCGGCGACAGACCGAACGCGTACCCCTATCGGCATCGGCACTGTTGGCGAGGACGCAGGGCACGGCGTGATCAAGGGACGACCTCAGATGGGCCTAGAGGGCTCCGACGACCTGGAGTTGGCGAAGCGCCAACTCAGAGATCAAATAGAGCGAGACCAGGAGCGCCACGACTATGTGATATTGTGGCGCCGCTACGACGACGGTGACCGAGAGTGGGATGAGTATCACCTGATGACTCGGACCTCGGCTCAGATGGTGCTGATGTCGGTCCCCCTCTACGAGCCGCACTGCAAGCGGGCCAAAATCTGCACGCTCGAGATGGACGAAGTGCCATCTGACCTGGGCGATTACCCGTGGACCTGACCGGAGAATGCCTACCCTTCCCTGGGCACCCAGGATCTCCAAGATCGAGAGAGACAAAGAAAAAGGGCCGCCGCAGCGGCCCTCTGCTATGTGAAGAAGCCTGGTGTCGAATCATGGACTATGCACATCTGCCGGCCATTCATCCCCACAGCAAGCTGTGGGGGATCCTGGCTTTTTCCCGTGATCGGACTGATGCGAATAGTCGGGGCGCCGGGATTTGAACCCGGGACCTCTACAACCCCATTGTAGCGCGCTAGCCTGACTGCGCCACGCCCCGAACACACCGAATTATACCAGATTGTGGACACGTGGCAAATCACGCTCCACCTTCAGACGGTTACCAATTTGACATCTCGGACAAGTCGCGTATAATCCCTCCTACCTTGGCGGGTGTAGTTCAGCGGTAGAACGTCAGCTTCCCAAGCTGGATGTCACGGGTTCGAGTCCCGTCACCCGCTCTCGAACACCTACAGCCGTCGTCATCGCGAAGAGCCCAAGAGAAACCGTCGGCGTGCGCCGACGGTTTCTGTTTGTAACGAACCCTATTGGGAGCACGCATGGATCAGAACCACATCCGTGATTTCTGCATAGTGGCCCACATCGACCACGGGAAGTCGACCCTGGCGGACCGATTGC